>JAODNG010000458.1 GCA_025465385.1 Pseudonocardiales bacterium | reverse complement strand
AAGGCCAGCCGTTCCCGCTCGAACGCTTCGCTGAAGCCATCTCGGTCGCCGAAACACCCGCACATGGCGGCAAACCGCTCTTCGTCTTCGAAGATGGCGAGGACGAAAACGACAGGCAGGATGCGGTATCTAGATAGCGGGAGCCTGTCGCAAGGCGGGCTGTTGGTGTGGTCGCGCCTAGGCGCTGACGTTCGACCAACCGCGGCTATCGCCTCCGCCGGCCTTCCGCTCACGATGCCGACGCTCCGAGCGAACGGCCAGGTCGCGGCTCCGTGTCGGCCGCTACGGCGTCCCACTGGCCCCCAGCCAGCGAACGCCAGCCTGGAGGGTGTGTCGGAGGTGTGTCGCGAAGGCTGAGAGACAAAGAGAGAGGGTGGGAGTCAGTGAGATTGACTCCCACCCTCTTCTGTCGGCATCCGCGCTGGTCAGCGCTTGATCTGCGCTGGCTCTCGGCGAGTGCCCCCGGCAGGATTCGAACCTGCGCACACGGCTCCGGCTACCGTGCCGAGGCGAAGTTGGCGCAACCGTTGGCCCACCCTGGGACGCCCGAGTACCTGACCGCCGATGAGAGCTACAGGCTGGTCGCGCTGCCGTCTGTCTCAGTTCACCTCGGTACAACCTCGGTACCCATGTGCAGCCGTCGCTATCCGCACGACAGCGAACACGGGGGACGGTCCGCGAACGGGTAGGAATGGACCTCGAAAAGCGCGCGAATGACTGGCCCAAAAGCTTCCTAGGAAGAAACGCCGTGTGACCTCACGGCCACCGTATCGATTAGACATCGCCTAGGAAATCGTGTACCCGATTGGGCGCGAGTGTTGCCGGGTTGAGCGGAATGTCGGGCGGCGGTGAGCCGCCGATGACGATGGCCGCGCCTAGGGCCGCCAATGCCGGGGCCGACTCGATACCAGAGCCGCCCTGGCCGGCGAAGAAATGAAAGCCCGGATGCTGCGGCCAGGCACCGACCACTGGAGCCCGATCGGCGACGAACGAGCGCAGCCCCGCCCAACTAGACTGCACCGAGCGCAGTCCGAGCCCGGTGACTGCCTCGACGCGTTCCAGCGCAAGCGCTACATCGAGGGGATCGGGCCGGACGTCCCCCGGCTCGACGGTTGTCTCGTCGCCGGGCGAGAGCAGCAGGTTGTTCCCCTCGGCCTTGAAATACCAACGCTCCCGCGCCTCCACCACCATCGGCAGCGCACCTCCGCTCGGGGTGCGCAGGCGCCCCGGGTCGGGCACCCGCGCGACGACGATCGTGCGGCGCAGCGGCCGCAGACCCAGCGCAGGTACTCCGGCCAGGCCGGCGATGAGGTCGGCCCAAGCCCCTGCAGCGTCCACGACGTCGGCGGTATGGAGCACGCCGTCTGAGCCGCAGTGCACCCGCCAACCCCCGGACACCGGAGCCAGTCCGGTGACGGGCGTCGCCACCCGCACGCAGCCGCCGCGCTGGCGCAGCCCGCGGACGTAGGCTTGATGTAGGGCCATCGCGTCGAGATCACACGCGGTCTCGGTGACCGCCGCGACGCGCAGCATGCCCCGGCGCAGCACTGGGCATCTGGCGATTGCCTCCTCCGGCGACAGTTCGACCGCGGCGTCCGGCTCGTGTGCCTGTTCCGCCAGATCGGCGCGCAACTTCTGTTCACCGTGGTCGTCAAAAGCGGCCCAGAGCACCGGACGTGGGCACAGCAGCGCGGGCGCGCCCAGCTCCTCGGCCAGCCGGGCAAACCGGGGGCGGCTCGCGTTGATCAGGACTCGCACCTGCGGGCCACCGTGGCCCGGCAGGTACGTGGCAGCCGAGCGCCCGGTGGAGTGGATGGCCAGGCTGCTCTCCGCCTCCAGCAAGGTAACCCGGCGGTGCGCGGCGAGCTCGAAAGCAATCGAGACACCGGCGATCCCGCCGCCAATCACCACCACATCCTGTCCCGGGCTCACCCGATCGACGCTAGACGAATTCTTCGCCAGCTACGCATCTCCGTGCTCGCGGTTCCCACTCACGGCCGGTGCTCGGTCCGAGCCCGCACCACGCGTGACATCTTCCACCGTGCCGCTGCTGCGCAGCCTCACCATCGCTAGCGCGCTGCGCTCGGCAGACCAGCAACGGTGACTGCATACGAGAGGGTTATAGGTCGAGGGTCAGCCTTTCGGTGTGGGCACGGGAGACGCAGATCAACATCACGCCGGCTGCACGGTCAGCGTTGCTGAGTAACTGGTCGCGGTGGTCGGGTTCGCCGGCCAAGATGGTGGTGCGGCATGCGCCGCAGACACCTTGTTCGCATCCGGTCGAGATGGTGGGGACGACGTCGCGGACCGCTTGCAAGACAGTGCGGTTGGTGGGCACGTCGATGACGCGTTGGCTGCGCAGCAGCTCGATCTGAAAGGCGGCACCACCACTAGCGGCGGTGCCGGCGAAACGCTCACTGTGCAGGCTAAGGTCGGGGCGGGTAGCGACGTGCTCTTGTACCGCTTGTAACAGCTGGTCCGGGCCGCAGCAGTAGACAGCGGAGCCCGGCGGGGTGGCATCGATGATTGCCTGCAGGTCGGGTCGGCCGTGCTCGTCGCCGGGTACGACATCGACCCGGTCTGCGCCGAGCGCGCAGACCTCGTTGATGAAGGCCATGCTGGTGCGGCGCCGGCCGATGTACACCATTCTCCATTCGCCGCCCGTGACAGCCACCTGGGTTGCCATCGCCATCATGGCGGTGATTCCAATCCCGCCAGCGATGAACAGGTAAGCCGGACTGGTAGTCAAAGCGAAGTGGTTGCGCGGGCCGTGCACGGTAATCAGCTGCCCGGCCCGTGTGCTGCTGTGCACCTCAACCGACCCACCACGCCCAGTGGGTACCTGCAAGACGGCGATCCGGTAGGAATGGGCGTCGGCGGGATCACCGTACAGCGAATACTGTCGTCGCCGGCCCGAGGGCAAGGCCACCTCGATGTGCGCTCCCGGTTCCCAAGTTGGTAACGCCCTACCGTCGGGGGAGTCCAGGCGCAAGGACAAGACGTTGTCAGCCTCCCATGTCGTCTGACCGACAAGCAGCTGCAAACCGGTGGCGACCGTAGCATTAACCGCAGGTGAGGCCGCCGAGCCGGCGTCTTGCGGCGGCCCCTGGACCGCGGCCGGCTGCGGACGGATAGCGGGTACTGCCGCAGGGCCAGCTCGTCGCACGGTGAGTACTCGTAACACCGCCAAGGACACGACCGCCATCATCACCGCCACACCGGCCCAGCGCACGGTCGGTTCTGTGACGTCGCTACCAGCGAGCACGGTATGCACACTGGCCAGGACCCACAACGGCAACGCCAACACGTGCACCCGGCGCCAGCAGCGCCAAGGCAGCACAACCCGCACCCA
Organism: Pseudonocardiales bacterium; assembly: GCA_025465385.1. Taxonomy (GTDB): domain Bacteria; phylum Actinomycetota; class Actinomycetes; order Mycobacteriales; family Pseudonocardiaceae. The sequence continues at coordinate 8,462 of JAODNG010000458.1, read as the reverse complement.
CGAGGTCAGCACCACCGCGGTAAGCAAATACAAAGCGATCACCCCGCAGCCCTGGGCCACCGGATTGACCGGTCGAGTAAACGGAATCAGCAACTGCGACACGCCAATCCGCAATTGATTATCGCTAAACACGGAGACTACGTGGATCACGGTGAACACCACAGCAAGCGCTCCGACGAACTCGTGGAGGCCCTGCGTCCAAAGCCGCGCGCCTCCCCGTGTCAGCCGCGTGCCCATCAGCAGCCCACCCACCACCGAGACACTCAGCAACACCCAAGCGACCAGACCCGACGCCCGGGCCACATACCACCGCACCGCCGGATCAAGCAAAGCCCGCGAGACGACCGGATCATGTCCCCACGCCAGCATCCCTACCAGCGCCAACATCGCGCCAGCGCTAAGACTCCCCACGCAAACCCGCGACACAGCAGCCGGCCGAACCCACGGATCAGCCACCCGACCTCCCCCAGCTCCACCACGGCCCCCGCCGCGCCCCCTGAAACTGACTACAGAAAGCTTACATGGTCCACTATCGCGCAGTCAGCATTACTCGTTAGTGGCAGTGTAGCGGGGCGACATAACAACTATGTGTAGATATCATGACAGTGGGTAGTTTCACCGTATGAGCCAGTGGCCGCGCGCTACGTAGAGCAGCGGAGATGACCCCCGGCTCGCATCGCCAGGGAGCGTTCGTGGATGGGTTCGGCGGGGCGAGCGCGTCGAGCCGCCACGTCGTGGTGTCCGTGTCCCGTGATCTTGCGGGTCTCAGTTTGGGTCTCAGTTCGCCCCGGTTCGGGACACACCTGCTGCTGTCGTGGCTGGGACCTAGGTGAATGGGCGTGTGCATAACTTGAAGGTGAGCGTACCGAGAGATACCGGGGTCCGAATCCCTCCACTTTCCCACCACTGACCATCAGATGGTCGAAGAAAACGTTTTTTACTCGCCTGACCTTCGAGCCGCAGTCGCCATTGGCTCATCGCTCTCGAACCTTTCACCATCTGACGGAAGGAACCGGCGAAGTCCCCAGATTGATTCGGGAGGAGCGTCGGCCGGGCGGCTGGTCGAGCTGACCGGGCCAGCGCACACGTCGAGGGGGCGGCGGCGTACGGCGGGGCATGCCGCCGGGCACTTCTTCGGGTCTCGGGGCCCTGTCAGCGCACCGGCGTGAACACCACGGCTATGGAGCGGTTCATCTTGGCGACGACTTTGCGAGGACTTCGTAGAGTGCGGCGATGTCGTGGTGCTCGTAGCCAAGCTCGGCTGCTCTGGTCAGCATGTCGTCGGCGACACCGGCGGAGGGCAGGGGGACGCCCCGCTCCTGCGCGGCCGCCAAAGCCAGACGAATGTCCTTGTGCATCAGGTCCACGTCGAACCACGCTTCGTCGGGAAGGTCCAGGACGAGTGGAACGCGCGCCTTGAGCATTGGCGAGCCGATCGCGCTGTGTGCCATCACCTCGGCGGCGAGCCGAGGGTCGATCCCATCGCGCTGCGCGAGCAGCAGCCCCTCGCAGAACGCGAGCATCTGCACGGCGAGGCTGATGTTGATCGCGAATTTGAGCACCAGCCCCTGCCCGTGGTCCCCGATGCGCGTCGGTGTCCCCAGCTCACGCAGGACCGGCTGCACGCGCGAATATGTCTCCTCGTCCCCACCGACCATGATCGTGAGCGTGCCCGATTGCACCTGGGGAACGCTCCCGGACACCGGTGCGTCGAGCATGGCCGCGCCGCACCCGCGCACCCGCCAAGCAAGGTCCCGGCTCGCGCGTGGACTGACCGTGCTGAAATCCACCCAGATCTTCCCGGGTGCCAGACCGGCGAGAATCCCGTCGGACCCGGACGCGACAGCCTCAAGCACCCCGTCGTCGGGCAGTGACGTGAAGACGATCTCGACCGCCTCGGCGACCTCACGGGGGGTGTCGCACCAACGCAGGCCCTCCTCCTCGAGATGCTGCGCGTGCTCCCGGGCTCGATCCTCACCGTAAACCGGGTACCCCGCGGCAAGGAACCGGGCTGCCATGTTCGCTCCCATGTGCCCAAGGCCCACGAAGCCGAGGACCGTGGTTGTTGTCGCGGTCATCTTTTACACCCTGTCCTCAATCGTGTCGATGTCGTTCCCGTCGAGCCCCTCAACCGCGCGGCCGACGAACTGCTCCGCGTGGTCAAAGCCGTAGACCACGGCGATGTCGATCCAGTTGACGCCGAGCTCGAGACCTCGGTGGATGGCCCCGGATCAACTTCTCATCGGCTTGCCGCTCCTAGCCGAACACGCGTCCGCTACCTCGATCGGCCAGGCACCGAACCGCACCCGGGTGATCTCCAGGTCGGTTTGTTCCCCGGTGAAGTGGTCTTCAACTGCGTTCGTTCCATCACGCCTCCTGCAGCCCCTCCCGCTCGGGTTGCCTTCCAATCATCGGGCGGCACCGCTTCGGTGGTCATCACCGCCAGCCGCCGTATCCGATTGCAGCTAGCCCCCGTTCAGTCTGACGCTTCCCCGTGGGGAAGCTTTCTAGTTGGTGACCGCGCACTTCATTTACGGAAATGACGCGCGGCGACGCCTACACCTCCACCGTCGAGTCTGATCATCCTCAGTCAAACACAACACCGCCTGAGTTCGTAATAGCCGCGGTGGAGCTGATCACTCGACAATCTGTAGGACCGCCATCATGCCCCGACTTCGTGATTGAGGATGTAGCAGTGCAGGACGGTCTTACCGGTGTAGTTGGTGAACTGCATCCGGATGACGATCTGTCCCTTGGCGGGAACGTTGGCGACCTCTTGCAGGTCGTGGGCCTCGTGCGGCTGGCCGTTGGTGCTCATCATGTGGAAATGGTTTGTGTGGACATGAGATGAGTGTTCTTCGTTGCGGACGGTGCACTCTGGATGCCGACCCGGTTTGAATCGAACTGCTTGCCGTTAGATCTGCTACAACCTCGCCCACCCGCATGTGCGGGCTCGCGCCGAGCTGGGCAACGCATCGCTGAAGACCACGTTCAAGGCGTTGTGCTCGTATTCCTGCATCGCGAGCACCACCGCACCAATGCTCGACCCGACGGGTGCAGGCATCGCCCGCTTACCGGCCGCGAACGACTGCCCGTGCCGCCGCCCGGCTGGGTCCGAACGGCGGCGTGGGTGCCCAGGATGGTGCCAGCCCTGCCGGGCCGGAGCAGCACGTGTTTTGCTCAGTCCAGCAGCGCTTGGGTGTGCTCGCGCTGGACGGCCTTGAGCTCGCCGGGGTTGAGCCCGAGGAGGCGCAGGATCGTCGGCGCGATTTGGGTGGTCTCGACCGGCCCGCGGACGGTTTGCGCGTCGTCCACCCCGACGCCGGCGAGGACGATGGGCACATTGCGATCCTGCGGGTCGGCGCCGCCGTGTTCGGCAATCTTGCTCGTGCCGCCGGTGTAGACGACTCCGTGCGTGACGATGCCGAACACGTCGGGGACCCGCGGATCGCCGGCTGGGACGCCGAAGTACTTCGCCGCGTCACGGCCGGCGAATACGGTCGCCAGCCCGGAGGCGGTGAACGCCTTAGGGTGGCCGTTGATGTCGTTGCCCTGGCCGGACTGGGCGAGCAGATAGGTCTTGGCGAAGTCGGCGGCGGCTTGTGAGTGGTCGGTCAGCCACAGCAGTATCGCGTCGTCGTCGGTGGAGTGCGCGACCAGGTCACCAGCACCCGGGTGCGCGGTCTTCCAGGCGGCGTTGAGGCCGGCGAGCAGCGGGCCATCGGGGATCCGGGTCAGCGCCGCCGGGTCTGTTGGCGACTGCCCGTGCTTGGCGGACAGGATGATGGTGGTGTTCTCATCGAGGCCCTTGGCGTGGATTTCCTTGACGAATGAGCCCAGCTGGGAGTCGACGAACTCCAGCGCGTTCGCGAGCACGGGACCGGGCGTCACACCGTCGGCCATGTAGCCACCGGGTCTGCCGCCCGAGGTGGGCAGCTTCTGCGCGGTGGACACCGACTGGAAGTTCATCCCGAAGATCGCCGGCACGCCGACGTGGCTGGTGCGGCCGTGATCGAAACCGTCGATCTCGTTGCGGATCGCCTGGGTCTTGTAGCCGTCGTACTGCTGGGTCTTGGCGTTGTCTTTGGTCCAGTCCTCGCCGGTGGGCAGCCCATCGGCCTGGCTGTTGATCTCAGGGGTGAACAGGTCCTGCACACCCGTGCCAGAGGGCCCGTCGAGGATCTCGTAGGCCGTGCTTGTCCGACCACGCGGTGCGCAGGTTGTGCTGGCGGGCGACCTCGAAGATCGTGTTCACCTTGAGGTACTGGTGCGGGAAGACCGGCTTGCATGTCTTGGGGTCCACCGGCAACTTCGCTGGATCGATCAGGGTTTCCGGATGGCTGGTGAGCGCCAGGATGTTGCCGGGTAGCCCCGACAATCCCTGACCGGCATCGACGGAATTCGGGTTGCGTTCCGCGGTCTCGGTGAACTCCACATCGGCACCGGTGGGCGCCCCCGCCGGGCAAGTCGTCGTGCCCGCTGGAAGCAGCGCGCGGTTGTAGCTCGAGTCGTAGTACACGCCGGTGGTGTCGGGGTTGCCGCCGGTGGCTTGGGCGAGCATGCCCGGGAAGGAGTCCGACGGCACCGGAGTGCTGGCGTGAGTGAAGTCCACGCCCCGGGCCACCAGCGCGGCCAGCGCTGACGAGGGGTGCTGCCTGATGTACCAGCTCAGGTCGGCCTGATGTAGCCCGTCAACTGACAGCAGCAGCACGTGCCGTGCGTTGTCCTCGTGGAACGGGTCGGCCGCGGCCACGGTGGGGGCGATCAGGGCGCCGGCGAGAACGGCTGCGGCAAGGACGGTGGTGCGGCGCGGTAAGCGCATGGCATCAAGCCTCCGGTGGGTGACCGGCCGGGGTGCCGGCGTCACTCGAAAATGGGAATGGCCGGATGCGGCTTGCAGTGCACGAGGTCATGAACCGGGGATGAAACGGCTGAGACGAGACGGGGTCAGCGGCCACGTTGCGGGGCTCCTGCTCGGGGATGGTGCGGCACAGAGCCGGAACGGGTTAACAGCCTGTGGCCGCCCTGGGAACGGGCGGGAGTCGAGAACAGGTGCCGTGGTGTGTTAAGTGACGGGTTGGTCGTTGGGTGGGGGCAGCAGGGAGCCGTCACGTAGGGCTACTGGCCCGACAGGTGTCGACGTGCTGGCTGGCGGTGGGGGTGTGGGGTTGGGGGTGGGGGTCGGTAGTGGTGGTGTGGGTTGGGTGATGGTGGTGCCGAAGCCGGGTGGTTTGGGGGCGGAGGCCTGTGGGTTGATCAGGTCGATGAGGCTGGGTGCGTCATCGAGTCGGGGCACCCCTAGTGGGGGTAGTCCAAGGAGGTCGAGGACGGTTTTCCCCACGCTGACGTGAGAGCTCCACCGGCTGTCGATGCCGGGGCGCACCTGACCACCGAACATCAGCAGGGGTACCCGGGGCCCGTAGGCGAGTTGCACGTTGTCGGGGGTGTGTTCGAGGTTCGGCGTGGCGACATGGTCGTCGTAGCCTCCCCAGTCGTCCCAGGTGAGCAGGAACACGGTGTCGTCCCAGTGTCCGGCGGCCGCGATGGCGTCGACGGCTTGCCAGATCTTGTCCTGGCCATCGGTGACGTTCGCTATCGGGTGCTCGTCATACGGGCTGTCATGCCACACCATGCTCAGCCGCGGCAGATGAGCGGCGTCGGCGACGATCTGGTCGCTGCGCACGATGTTCGGGGAGCCCTGTAGCTGCTTGTAGAAGGCGACTGGATAGGAGGAGCTGCCGGTGTAGGCCTTCCAAGCCAAGCCGTGTTCGCCAGCGTGTCCCAGCAGCGAGGGCATGTCCCACACCGGTTGGGCCTGGGTGCGGGGTGGGTTGCGCAAGGTCGGGCTCTGCCCCCCGACGAGCAGCAGGTGGTTGGGGGTCGAGTTCGTGCCGAACCCTGAGCAGTGGTTCTCCAGAAAGGCTCCAGTCGCGGCGAGGTAGGCGTAGTAGGGCAGCACGGCAGTGGTGTCGAATTGGGTGTGGGTGGCGGGCGTGCGGGTTGCGGCCTGCTGGGCGTGCAGCCACTTCGCGTAGGCGGCTCGGTTGTGCGGCTGATCCTTGGCTGGGGGGTTGGGCTGCACCGGCCAGTCGGCGGCGACGTTGGCGCCCCAGGCGCGCATCGATCGGAAGTAGTTGTCGGTGGTGTGGTTCTCCTGGACGAAGACCACCACGTGACCCACTGCCACTGTCATCCACCCAGACTTCCCGCAAGCCGACCGTTGATCAAGGAAACATTAGGAGAACATCAGTTCGACGCAGCCTATAAGCGACGGTTCACCGACGACCGGTTTGCGCCGTTGCTCCCCGAGAGTTCATGTACTGTTTGTCAGTGGTTAACGGTTCGTCTGTTGTTTGGTGGTGCCTAGTCCATCAACCATTACATATGGCGCGGATGGAGTACTACCACGATGTCGCCGCACCTCCCGCCCAGGAACTGTTACCCGCTGCGTTCGCGATCGTGCGCAATGGATCGGGCCGGGTTCTTCTAGTACGCCGCGCCGATGACGGGTACTGGGAGCTGCCCGGAGGCCGGGTCGAAGTCGGGGAATCTGCCTCAGCCGCGGTGGTACGCGAAGTCGCCGAGGAAGCTGGCGTCGCGATCCAAGTCACTGAACTCGCCGGGGTGTACAGCGACCCTGGTCACGTGTTGGCCTATCCCCACGGCGAGGGGATTTACCAACAGTTGGCGGTGTGTTTCCATGCTGTCACCCCAGCCCGCGACGCCCAGCCCGATCAGGACGAGACCAGCGCCGCAGCATGGTTTGAGCCCGAACAAGCAACCCAGCTAGTGATGCACCCAGCGATGCGTCAGCGCTTGACAGACGCGCTGGCCGGGTCGCACCGCGCGCACTTCGACTAGCTCGGATCAGGAGCCGTCACCATCAAACGCTTCGCCGAGCATTTAAATCCGCGCGGGGCGCGAGTGGTGGCGTTGGAGAAACCAAACAGCGTCCATCTGGTCACGTTATGGTTCTCAGTCTCTCGGGGCGCTGTCGCCGGGAGACTGGAGCAGCCAGGGTCGCCACCTGCGCACCGGCTGCGCCTCCGCTAGCCCAGCAGTCCCTTGAGCTCTCCCCATGACACGAATGCGACGTTGCCGATCGTTTGCAGGCCCGCGGCGACGGCGGACTGCGCGCCGGGCACCGAGTCCTCGATCGCGAGCCCCTGCCAAGGGGTGATGCCGAGTCGTTTACCGGCGTGGGCGGTGACGGCCTGCTTCTCCTCCTGTACCCAGTGCTCCAACCGAGCGGCGGTGAGCATGTGCGGGGTGCCGCCGGACAGATCGGTCGTTGTGGTGACCGCACCGGGGTAGCGCACCGCGAGCGTGGCTTCGACCGGCACGCCGCCGCCGACGGCGAGATCCACTGCGGTGGTGCGAAAGTTCTTGCCGGTGGTGGCGAGACGAAGTTCTTCGGGGTAAAAGCGCCGGGAGAGCCCGAGGCTTGCCATGAACCGATTTGTCACCTCTGCCGACGCGACGAACGCCGGTTCTTCTGACGGGAAGAGGTTCCCGTCAGCGTCACACAGCAGGACGGTGATCGACCCCAGACCGAGCTGCCCGAACTGCAACATTTGGTATCTCCTCCAGTGGCGGGCTACATCGCGCTCATGACGGCTCGGGGAGGAAGGCATGCAGCGTGGCTTGCAGCCCGTTTCGGTCAATCGAGCCGAGCATGTGTTCCAGCGTCGCCACGAACCGCCGGGTGTTGCCGAAGTCAACGAACAGTTCTCGCACGGTCAGTAGCGGGCGGGGATCATCGCCGCCGGCCCGGGCCAGCGACTGTAAGCGGCCGCGCGGGCGTCTACCACGGTAATGGGCGCACCGTCGAGGTCGACGGCGCGCAGGTAGCGAAACCAGCCGGCGACGGCCAGGGTCAGCAATTCGGCGGGGCGGTTTTGAGCCAGCGCGTCGTGCAATGAGGGCAGCAGGTAAGCGGGCACCTTGGTGGAGCCGCGCTGGCACAGCCGGGCCAGTGGGTCGGCGACGGATGGGTTGGCGAAGCGGCTTAGCAGCGTCGTTGGACAGCCTGTGGTTTTTCTCCCTCCACGCCGACGAACTGGCCACTGTCTTGGGCGCCCGAGCCTTGCTACGGGTTCCCTACCACTGGGCGGACATGAGCGTGGAAGCCGGCTCCTCGGTCACCTACCGGTCACGCCGACGCTGCCCGCCAACGGCCGGCCACGACATTGTGGTGCAACCCGGCGCACCGCTAGCTGCCGAAGAGCTGGTGGAGCGGGACCACTTCCTGACCGGACGGTGGCGAGCGTTCACCAAGATCGCGGGTCGCGTTGTCACCGTGCCGGTGGAACACCAACCATGGCCGCTGTGGAGCGTGCGGGTTGACCAACTCAATCAGGATCTGCTTACCGCCGCCGGCTTACCCGCCCCCCACGGCGAGCCGCTTGCCCACTACTCACCTGGTGTCAATGTCCGTTTGGGTCTGCCTCGGTGGTCTGGGT
>JAODNG010000398.1 GCA_025465385.1 Pseudonocardiales bacterium | reverse complement strand
CGGCTATATGCCGCGGACGGATTCATCCAGTACGACCGGCGGCTCAAGCTGATCGACCTGGGCGCGGTGATCCGGATGGACGACCAGCTCAGCCCCGTCTACGGCACGGTCGGCTACCAGGCCCCGGAGATCGCTACCCACGGCCCCTCACCGAGCTCGGACGTCTACACCGTCGGCCGCACGCTCGCGGTGCTGGCGTTGGGCATCCAACCGACCCGCCAGGGCAGACCGGTGGACCTCCCAGAGCCGGCCGAGCACCCGGTGCTGGCCACCCACGAGTCCTTGCACCGGCTGCTGCGCCGCGCCGCCGACCCCGATCCGCTGCGCCGGTTCGGCTCCACCGACGAGCTGTCAGAGCAGCTCAGCGGGGTGCTGCGGCAGGTCCTCGCCACCGAGGACGGCCGCCCGCGACCCGCCCTGTCGACGGTCTTCGGGCTGCCGCGCGGCGCCTTCGCCGTCAGCCTGCTGCCCGGGCCGTCCGATCCGGGACGACCGGATCCCGCCCGGGTGGCGGCGATGCTGCCGATCCCGCTGGTCGACCCCGCCGATCCGACCGCGGGGCTGCTCGCCACTGCGGTCAGCGTTGACCGGGACGAGGTCGCGCGCATCGTGGCGTCGACACCCCAGCCAAGTCTTGAGCTGCGACTGCGGCTGATCCGCGCCCATCTGGACGCGGGCGATCCGGACGCGGCAGCCGCCGGCATCGATAAGCTGGCCACCGACAACCCCGACGACTGGCGGCTGGAGTGGTTCCGGGGTGTCACCGCGCTGGTCGCCGGTCACCTCGCCAGGGCCTGCTCGGCGTTCGACACCGTGTACGCCACCCTCCCCGGTGAGCCGGCGCCCAAGCTCGCGCTGGCCGCCGCCGCGGAATGTGACGGACACGACGACCTCGCGGCGCAGTACTACGCGCTGGTCTCCGGTCTGGACCCGAGCGTGGCCGACGCCGCGTTCGGGCTAGCCAGGATGCGGCTGCGGGCCGGTGATCGAGCGAACGCCACGGCGGCGCTCGATGCCACTCCGGACAGCTCTAGCTGGTACCTCACCGCGCAGCTCTGCGCCGTGGCGGCCACCGTGCGGGGCCGTACCGGCATCGAGGTGGGCGAAGTCGAGCTGCGATCGGCCGCGGCCCGCGTGGAGAGGCTCACACTCGACCCGGGCACCGAGCAGGATGTCCGTGCCATGCTGCTCGCCGCAGCGGTGGAGCTTCGTTGCACGCAAACCGGGCCGAGTGGCGACCCGTTCCTGGGATGTCCCTGGCAGGAACGAGATCTGCTACTGGCGCTGGAGCGCTGCCTTCGCACCTCGGCGCGGCTCACCTCCGACGCCGCCGAGCGGATCCGGCTGGTCGACCGCGCCAACGCGGTACACCCCCGGACCTGGAGCTAGGCGTGGGCGAGCCCTGCCCGCACTGCGCGGAACCGATCAGGAGCATCGACCAGTTCTGCGAGGGCTGTGGGACCGATCTGAGGGTGCGCCGCTGCGGCACTGTCGCTGCCATGGGCGCGGACCTGCCCTGCCGGGGCTGTGGTCAGCCCTTCAGCGCCTACGCCGGCCCGATCGCCGAGTACTGCCCGAGCTGCGGGCTGCGGCGCCGGGACGGCACCGACCGAGTTGAGATCGACCTGGGTCCGCTCGCCGGCGTCAGCGACCGCGGGTACGTACATGCCCGCAACGAGGACGCGATGGCGCTGGGTCATCGGCAGTGGGGAAACCGGACGGCGGGACGGCTCGGCGCGGTGGTGTGCGACGGGGTGTCCACCGTGCACTCTCCCGAACTCGCGTCGCGGGCCGCTGCCGAGGCAGCGCTCGACGTCCTGCTGCGCGCGGGGCACACCACGGACCGGACAGCCGAGCATCGCACCCGCGACGCGGTCGCAGCGGCCGCGCGGGCGGTATCGGCGCTGCCGGCCCCCAGTGACCGCAATGTGCCGTCCTGCACGTTCGTCTCGGCACTGGTCGACCGGTCCGATGCGGGCCTCTCGGAGATCACCGTGGCGTGGGTCGGTGATAGCCGTGCCTACTGGCTCGCCGCAGCGGGCACTGCGGAGCCGGCCCGTCTGCTGACCGCGGACCACTCCTGGGCCGCCGAGACGGTGACCGCAGGCGTTCTCGACACCGCCACGGCTATGGCCGACGACCGGGCCCACGCCATCACCCGCTGGCTGGGTGCCGACAGTGCGCCTGAACCAGGCGTGGTGACCCTGCGACCGGTCGGGTCCGGGGTGCTGCTGCTGTGCAGCGACGGGCTGTGGAACTACCTGCCCGATGCCCAGGAACTGGCCGCGGTCACCCTCCAGAAGATCGAGCGTGGCACCGGGTCGCTCAACGCGGCCGCCGCGCTCACCACCGTCGCCCTGGACGCAGGCGGCGGCGACAACATCACCGCCGTCGTCATCCCCATCACCGTGAGGAGCCCGTCATGACTGACCCGTCGGAATTCACCGTCGACGTCGACCAGAACAGCTACCTACCCACAGGCGGTTCGCAGGTCGACGCGATCGTCACGGTGACGATGACCGGGGCGGCAACCGGGGGCGCCACCGCACCCGCATCGACCGGTCACGGCCTCGAGATGATCATCGTTGACTGCTCCACATCGATGCTTGGGGAGAAGATGATGTCGGCGCGGCGCGCCACCGCCGCGGCGATCGCAGAGCTGCGCGACGGGGTGTCCTTCATCGTGATCGCCGGCACCGACAGCGCCGAACCGCTCTACCCGCAGCTCGCGGGAACCGCCACCGCAGATGCCGGCACCCGCGCCGAGGCCACGGCGCGGGTGGCGCGGCTGGAGGCGAACGGCCGTACCGGGATCGGTGCCTGGCTGACCCTCGCCAGCAGGATCGCCGATGCGCACCCGGGCGGCGTCAAGCACGCCATCCTGCTCACCGACGGCCAGAACGGCGAGCACCCGAGCCAGTTCACCATCGCGCTCGACGCGAGCGTCGGCAAGTTCACCTGTGACTGCCGCGGAGTGGGCACCGACTGGAAGGTCGACGAGATGCGGGCAATATCATCCGCACTGCTGGGCACCGTGGACATCGTCGCGGACCCGTCGGACCTGGCCGCCGACTTCCGCGCGATCATGGGCGCGGCGATGGGCAAGAGCCTGGCCGACGTGGCGCTGCGGGTGTGGACACCGCGGGATGCGACCGTGCGGTTCGTCAAGCAGGTGGCACCGGCGGTGGCGGACCTCACTACTCGGCGCACCGAGTCCGGCACCCAGCGCGGTGACTACCCGCTCGGGTCCTGGGGAGCCGAGAGTCGCGATTACCACATCGCGATGCAGGTGACGCCCGGCAAGGTTGGCGACGAGATCCTTGCGGGCCGCGTGAGCCTGGTCCGGGCCGGCTCCCAGGAGGTGCTCGCGCAGGGCCTGGT
>JAODNG010000374.1 GCA_025465385.1 Pseudonocardiales bacterium | reverse complement strand
ACCCAGATGACCAAACAGGTCGAGCAACTCGCTGAGCTCAACCCGGTCACCCAGATGACCAAACAGGTCGAGCAACTCGCTGAGCTCAACCCGGTCACCCAGATGACCAAACAGGTCGAACGACTCGCTGAGCTCAACCCGGTCACCCAGATGACCAAACAGGTCGAGCAACTCGCTGACCTCCACTCCGAGCTCACCAAACAGGTCGAACGGAACGCTGAGCTCAACGTGCAGATGACCAAACAAGCTGAGCAGCTCGCTGAGCTGAACCCGTTCGTGCAGTGGGTCAGGCAGTTCGAGCGGCTCGCTGAGCTGAACCCGTTCGTTCAGTGGGCCACTCAAGTCGAGCGGCTCGCTGAGAGCTGAGAACGGTCATGTACACGAGCTGGCAGTCACCGGCCACAGTCCGATGATCCTCGACGTATCCGTGTCGTTGGTACAGGCGCTGATTCGCGACGCTGTGTTCACCGGTGAACAATCGCGTAGCTGGACACGTTCGGCCACCTCTTGCTCCGTGTGGCGCAGCAGGCGGCTGCCCAAGCCAGGCCTTGCCGATCAGGTGCGACGATGAGACCACACGCCGTTCGGCGTCCGCCCACCCACAGTGACAACTCACTTCAGCAGCACGTTGGCCAGGATGACCAGCAGGCCGAGCGCGGCGTCGGCGATCCCGATCACTGTGGCGGGCAACGATCGGTAGCCGATCTGACTTGCGCCAAGAACTCCCCACCCGAAGAGTATCGCCACGTTGGTGCCCAGTACCGCGTGGATCGCGGTGAGCGTCGGGTACCAACCTGCCGAGGATCCGAGCAGGATGACCACCGCGGGTAGCCCCGCCGCGACCAGCGGCCACTCACCGGCGAGCATCCGCAGCGCCGTCCGCAGGGCGCTTTCGGGCGGATTGCGGCCTGTCACGAAAGACGTATACGCCCTGATCAGACCGGTGGCGGCGAGGGTGATGATAATCCATGCAATGTCATAGACCGGGTCCGGTGGCATCCCCTGATGCTCGAGGGCAGCAACCAGGACGCTGGCCAGCAGAGTGCCGGTGACCGTGCCGTTCATCCAACGGGATGGACCGTTGCCCCGGACGCTTGTCCGGGCCCGTGGGCCATGGGTGATTGCCCCGTCCGCCACTGTCCTTCCCCTCCGCGAGCCGTGTCATTACGCTGCGAGCTTCCGCTGAGATCGAGGTCACGCATGCCGACATTCCAGACGGACCCTCCGCTTCATACTGCCTCGGCTTTGTCACGGGTTCGCGACCCTTCCAGTTAACGCGGCTGCGGCAACTCGCTGAGAGCCGTCGTAGCGCGCCCTCGTGTCGTTAGGGCGATGAAATTAAACTGTTCGTCACGCCCCGAGCAGGACGCGGAGCACGTCGAACTTGGCGCGACCGTACCTCTGCCTTTTGGATCATTTGATGCGGTTGACATTGCCTCGGCTGGTCACGCGAGGCCTCGCTGGTTTCGTCACCACCCGTGGTGGCGCCTGTTGCTTTCGGTCGAGTATCTGCGGATCCGTTAGCCGCAGGTCTGGGCTAGCTGGCAAGCTTCTCCTCGGCGGTGATCTTCGGACACGCCAGGCAGTGGCGTCCGTCACCGGGCCGAGGGCACCCTCGCAGCACTGGATGACCGTGGCTGGTCTGGCATCATGCCAGGGGCGACAAACCATGAGTGAGAGAAGGCACGATGGCGGTTACGCTGGTCAACGTGCCGACGGGGCTCAGTCGAACCGCGGACCTTCCCACTTTCAGTACTCGGGATGCGAGTCCGCCTAGCCCTGCCCGTCCATAACCTGCCTCGCGGCACTGAGCCGAAGGCCTCCGAACGCGCGGACGAACCCATGCGGATGAGAGCAAAGATGAGCCCACCAAGGCTCCCGATGCCTCGCCGCGACCTTCGCCCGTGGCGACGTGGGAGATGCGGCGAGTCCCGATCCGGCTACCGCCGGGCCTGCAACGCCGTCTGCGGACCGATCCGCCGACGGTCGACCGAATCCTCGCGCTGATGTAGCCGACCGAGTAGAGCGCCTTGACGATTCCGATCAACAGCACCGTGCTTGGCATCGACAACGAGCAACGGCGATCCTCGACGTCACAAACCACATCAATGTCGAGCAGCAAATGCAACGTCTTGACAACAGTATTGTCATCCTGAGAAACATTGAGAGCGAAACGGGGCAAACCTCCTCAACCAGGCAAACAATGCTGAACTGACGTCCCGCTGCATCGATGTTAAGGTCCGTCGGAATCTGATCAAAGCGCCGACGTCGCCGGACTAGGAGGACCAAGAATGATAAGACGGCATATGGCACGCCGACGATCACATAAGCCACCTTCAGCAGCGACGACCCCGGGCGGACAGTGGCGCGCTGGCGTTCACCGGGTCTCCACATCGTCGGCAACCGCCCTGCGTTCGGTTACCGCGACCTCGTTCGCCCGGTTCCTGTGGATCTTCACTACGCTCGGACTCATCGTCGTGGTCGTCGTCATTGGCTTCCTGATTGGCATCGTCCGAGCACTCGAATCGATCGATCAGGGCCTGTTCACAGCGTCTGGTTCGGTGACGGGCGCCACGGGTAATGTCGAGCCTCTGCCCAACTACATCGGGACAATCAACTCAGCATTGACCGATATCGACACCGCCTTGAAGCCGGTCCGTGGTCAGGTGGCCGACGCCACTGCTTCGTTGCAATCGATCCGGGGTTCCGCACAGATTATTGACGCCTCGTTAAAGGACACCTCCCAATCGCTGGTCAACACGTCGGGATCACTGGTGAACACCTCGGGAGTGCTGGTGGGCGCCTCCCAGTCGGCAGCGACTATCTCCATGTCGCTAGTGGACACGTCGAACGTGCTGCTGAACGTCCTTGGTGCCGCGCAGGGCATCGACGGGACGCTGGAGTCGATCCAGAACGCGGATAGTCGAGGCACCGCCTTGGTTCCCCAGCAGGTCAACGCCATCAACAATGCGCTAATCGGTGCTGAGAGCGACCTTAGTGAAATCAACCTTCAGCTCGCCGAGACCGACCGTCACTTGACCAACATCTGCACTTCGCCCACGCTCTCCGCGCTGCCTCCGTTCAAGTGCCGCCCGTAGGCGGTGGCCGATGAGGCGCGTTCCACCACAGAACCCTAGATCAAGTTGCCCTCCGCCGGCGCAGTGCGACTGCTCGGTCGGGGCGATCCCACGACGAGCTGGGTAGATCGCCGTCTTTCCGCTCGATTGGAAGGGAAACCTGGACCACCGTGCCGTGGTTGACGGGGCTGATGACGTCGATCGAGCCACCGAGAGCCTCGACCCGGTCGCGCAACCCGATCAGACCCGATCCCCGCTGTGGTTCTGCCCCGCCGACGCCGTCATCACGGACACGCAGCCATAGTGTGCTGTCTTGCTCTTCGACGATCACCTCCGCGTGGGAGGCGTCGGCATGCTTGGTCGTGTTGGTGAGTGCCTCGGAGACGACGTAGTACGCCGCCACCTCCAGCGGCGGCGGATACCGAGACTTGGTATTGACGTGGAGCTCGACCGGGACGGCCGAGCGCTGGGCGAGCGTCCGCAGTGCTGGGCTGAGACCTCCCTCGGACAGGATTGCGGGGTGAAGGCCGCGTGACATCTCGCGTAGCTCCTCCATCACCTCGGTGAGCTCCTCGGCGACCTCGCCGAGGTCAGCTCGTAACGCCGGCAGCTCTGCGGGCACCGTGTCCTGGGCGATGCGCAAGTCGAACGCCAATGAGATGAGTCGTTGCTGTGCGCCGTCGTGCAGGTCCCGCTCCATACGCCGCCGCACCTCATCTCCGGCGGCGATCACTCGCGCGCGTGACTCCGCGAGCTCCTCTGACAGGCGTGCCGACTCCAGCATCGCCCGCCGCAACCGGGCCGCCGGCAATCCTACGACG
>JAODNG010000324.1 GCA_025465385.1 Pseudonocardiales bacterium | reverse complement strand
GCGATGACAGCGGCTGGGGGTCGGTCGCGGGCGGCGGAGCCGGGGAAGCTGGCACGGCATGATGGGCTGTCGGCAAGGCCTGTTGGCGTGCGGGCGCGGGAGGCGGGTCTGGGGAATACGCCTTGGTCGGTGTCTGCCGGGCAAACCCCACCGGTGCGTCGAGGGGTGGAACGGCTACTAGATGCTCATCGCTGATCACGGGTGTTACGGGAGCCGCTAACCGACCCGGGGTGAGTCTGGCAACTGGTGACTCGGTGGACGACGAGGTGGTGAACATGGTCATCCCGGCCACAACGAGCACCAGCGCGGCGCTTGCCACCAGACCGATCACCGCCCCCGGCGTCCCGCGTACTAGTGCGGTCCCCCGATCGGCCCACCGCCGTGCGCCCCGGGCATACCCTGACTGCGGCGTGGCAGCGAGCAGCTCGCCATCTTGGTTGAGTCCATCGATGGGCATGACCGGCTGGTCGGTGACTGTAGCCGCAGGTGGCTCCGAGCTGGTGACGGGCTGGAAAAGATCCACGACCTGCCGTGTCTGCGGTTGGGTCGGTGGGTTCGAGCGGCTCACAAAGATGGGGTCGCCCTCGCTGGATTCAGTGCTCGGGGCAGGCCTCTGTCGTGCGGGGCCGGGACCAACAGGCGACTGGTTTGGATTCACTGCTGCCATAACCTCCCTTGCAGGTTCACCGGCCACAGGCGTCCATCAGTTACTGTTCGTGCCCGGCCGATTACGTTGCTCACACGTGGATCGCTCAGTCAGTCCATGCCGTTACGGCCAGTGGGGGCCAACGCTCCGAGGACAAGCGGAGACGTGGGGGCAAGCTACGAGCGGGGGCTTCGAGGCCGGTGACGGCGTGCCGGGTCGAGTGCTGCGGTAGCGGCTGCGGCGTCGATGGTGGGGATTGGCGCGTCCCAATATGGGATCGGCTACTCGGGGTGTTGCCCAGGCCCATGCTTGACCTGTGGTTACGCAGCGATGGGCAGCTCGTGGCTGCGCATTACCGTGGGTCGAGGAAACTGCCGGGGCTGTCGGGCGTGGTGGGCCACTGTGGTGGGCGCTGGGGCTCGCCTCTGACAGGGCGCGTCGCACGCCGTCGGCGTCGAGGTCTGTGGTGTAGACGGGGGTGCCGGGCTGCTGGCGCCAGGACTGGTCCAGGCTTCCGGCGTCTACGGCGTCGAATCCCAGGTCGTCGATCAGTTGCATGACCACTGCCTTGGCGCTTTCGTCGTCACCGGCTACCGGCAGGGCGATGCGTCCGAAGGTACCTGCCGGGCGGCCGTTGTCCCGCAGGTGATCCGCGTAGATGTTGTTGAATGCCTTTGATCACTGGACGACCGAGCTGCTGTTGGACCCAGCGACTCTCGACCATTCCCCTCAATCGCGTCGATACGGCCGTCGCGCTGCTAAGGGTCCCGTGCAGTACGTGCACGGTGGCCTCGCCAGGGTTGTCATGCTCATCGAGCCTGTGGCCGGCGGCCAGCGCGATCAAGGTTTGGCGCAGCACGTGTTCATGACCGCCATATACGGTTTTCGCGCTGCGCCCGCTGGAAGCCTCTCGCGCGATCTTCAGCTGCGAGCGTCGCGTATCCGCAGCCGGCAGCGCATGAGGATCAGCGTGACCAGCTTGCCGACCGGATCCGGCCACCGGTCCATGTTCGCGGGGCTGTTCGACCTGGGCCATGTCGTGTTTCGTCAGCACCTGTCCGCGGGGCTTTCCCGCGGTGATACCGCGTTCTGTAGCTGTTCTGTCGACCACTACGGTGTCGCGGGAGGTGCTCGTGTCTCGGGTGGGGGATGGATGGCCGGGGCAACGGAATGGTCACCGCCGGTCGGCGTGCAGCCCGGCTGGTCTCTCGTCGTAACGGCAGGGCTGCATTCTGCGATGACCGCTGTAGCAGACGATCTCGACGTCCTGATCGGTGCTGCCGTTGATGGTGAGCGACAAGCCGTTGAGGGTGTGCTCCGCTGGATCCGTCCTTTGGTGGTGCGGTATTGCCGTGCTCGCGTTGGTGGTCAGGAAAAGACGTTCGCTTCGGCGGATGATGTCGCTCAGGAGGTGTGTCTCGCGGTGCTGACGGCACTGCCCCGTTACCGTGACCAGGGCCGGCCGTTTCTTGCGTTTGTCTACGGCATTGCCGCGCACAAGGTGGCTGATGCCCACCGGGGCTCGGCGCGCAATCGCTCCGAGCCGGTGTCGGAGGTTCCCGATGTCCAGGATCTGGCCGATGGTCCGGAGGCGCAGGTGATGCAGGTCGAGTTAGCCGGGCGGATGGCCAGGCTGCTGGGCATGCTGCCGGAGAAGCAACGCGAGATTATCCGCCTGCGGGTCGTGGTGGGGTTGTCCGCGGAGGAGACCGCCGAGGCGGTGGGCTCGACTCCTGGTGCGGTCCGGGTGGCGCAGCACCGGGCTTTGAGTCGGTTGCGCAGCGTAGTGGGATCTGAGGGAGGTGGCGTGAGGTGACTGGTCGCGACGGCTTCCCCCGCGCCGGCTATTCCACCGGAGATTCCCAGGAGATGCCCGTTGATTTGGCCGCCATGCAGGCCGACGACACGCTGCTGGACATCCTCGGCAGCGGGGGCGCGCCGGGTGATGCCAGCGATGAATTGACGCGCGTGTTGGCGGGGTGGCGTCGGGAGGTGGATGCCGAGCCGGTCGGGGAACTGGTGGATACCAATACTGCGTTGGCGGTGATCCGCGCCGCCCGCCAGCCCGCCCCCCGCCGTAATGGCGTGTTCGGGTCGATCGCCGCGGCTGCGGCAGTGTTGGTGATCGCCTTGTCCGCGGTGGGCCTGGTCGCCAAGTCCGCGCAACCCGGTGACCACTTGTGGGGCGTGACCCACGTGCTCTACAGCGACTACGCCCGCTCGGTGGAAACGGCGGCCGCGGTCCGGACCGAGCTCAACGAGGCCAACACGGCGTTGCGGGAGAACAAACCCGACAAGGCCAGAGCATCGTTGCAACGCGTCCAGGCGCAGCTCCCGGTGATCGGCGAGACCGAGGGCCGCACCGATCTCACCGCCCGCCACCGTGACCTCGAACAGATCCTGAAGAGCCCACCACAAGACAGCTCGACGCCACCGCCCGGGGATGCGGCGTTGCCACCGTCTGCACCCACCAGTGGCAGACCCGAGACCACCCCCTCACCGACGTCGAGCAAGGCACCTCTGTCCGCTGAGCCGACCACAACATCGAATGCCACCACCCCACCGGACACCACCACCTCAGCACCGACCTCCACGGTTGCGCCTCACCATAAGTATCCGGGTCCCGGTTATCCCAGCCACGGTTCCACGGGGATTGATTACCCAGGCAGTGGCTCCCCAGACGGCGCTTCGGCGGGTAGTGGCGGTTCGCCGGGCAGACATCCTTCAGGTGCTGGCTCCTCAGCCGGTGGTACCACAGGTGGCGACGGTGCCCCGGGTCGCGGTTCGCTAGCCAGCGATCACGCGAACGCTCCTCCCGGTGGCGGCGTTGCGCCGGGTTGCGAGCACACCGGACCGCGGTCTCCCTATTGTCCCTGAGACGGCGCAGTCACGCTCGATTTCCAGTCCCAAGGGGGCTGATGCGTTGCGCGGAGTCGGAGCAGCCGAGATCGTTAATCGAGGTTGGTCAGATCACCAGGGCCAGCTCGTCGAAGGCAGCCAGGATCCGTAGGTTTACTGTTTCCTCGGCTCCAAGTTTGTAATGGCCGCGGTGGATGTTCTGGATAAGGCGTGCCCGGCGGTGGTTACTCGTGTGCAGCGGAGTTGTTTGAGCCC
>JAODNG010000323.1 GCA_025465385.1 Pseudonocardiales bacterium | reverse complement strand
AAGCCAGCCGGACTCGAGGCCTGTGGCTCACCGCGCTGCTGATCCTGCTCATCGCACCACAGATCCTGCTGTACGCCCTGCTGCATCTCGCCATGGCCGCCCAGCAAGCTCGCGGGCGCTACGCCCTGGCAGCAGCCGCGCCGGCCGTGGAAGGTGTCATCCTGATCCTGGCGGTGATGGTGGTCCGTTGGCACTACGGGACGGGGCTCGACACCAAGCACGTGCCGGTCGAGATGGTGATCGCGCTCGGGGCGGCCAGCACTGCCGCCGTCGCGGTGCACACCGCCTTGCAATTGTTCGGCGCGGCACGGGTCGGCTTGCTGAGCCGTCCGTCGATGCGCTGGCGGTATGACCCCGACGTCCGAGCGGTCACCCGCCGACTGGTGCGCTCGCTGGGGGTCGCGGGTTGGCCCGCCGCTGCGATGTACGTGCAGTCGACGCTGGCCGGCACGGTGCCGGGAGGCGTGTTCGTCGTGCAGCTTTCGTACTCCGTGCTCTATTCACTGTCCTCAATCAGCGCCCGTGCCGTGTCGATGGCCGCGCTGCCTGGGCTGGCCCAGGCAGCCCACCATAAAGACGGCGCGACATTCGGCTCGGTATGGCGGCGGGGTTTGTCTTACGCCGTCATCGCCAGCCTGCCGCTGCTGGTGCTGCTGGCGATGAACTCCACATCCGCTGCGAACGTGCTCGCCAACGGACAGCTGCGACACGCCGCGCTCATCGGTGCACTCGCCACCTGCCTAGGTGTGGTGGCGGTCGCCCAGCTAGTCCGAGGGATGTACGACATTGGACTCCAGGCGTTGTTTGCACGGCTGGACGACCGTATTCCGCGCCGGGCCAGCGAGCTCGCTTTCGGGGTGATCCTCGTGGCCGCGGCTGCGGCCTTACTACTGCCCGCCGACGGCTCACGTCTGATCTGGCTGGTGGTGGCCATGCTGGCAAGTGAGCTCGCCGCCGCGGGGACGGTGTTGATCCGGCTGCGTAAGGCGATCCGGCCCGAGCAGTTCCTCGAACCCCGAGCCCTGGCCGCTGCCCTGGTGGCCACGGTCGCGTTGGTACCGGTGGCCGCCACGATGTGGTGGCTCACCCACATCGACACGGACCGGCTCGCCGACGTCACACTTCTTACGCTAGGCGCTGCCGTGGCGCTCGGGATCTACGTGTTGGTGCTGAGAGCCGCTGTGCGACGGCTAGGTCCTGCGGCCCACTCTCATGCAGGATGAAAACCACCGCCTACGGCGATCGCTCCTCCGTCGCATCGAGAGCAGTCAGCAGCGCGCGCAGCGCAGGCAACGCTCGGGCGAGAGCTTGACGATCGGCGCCCGGAAGCCCCGCCACGCCAGCTGCGATGACATCGATGCGGGTCTGCCGGTACTCCGCCAACCGCTGCGTAGCCGCCTCGGTCAACCACAACTGCGCCGCGCGACGGTCCCCGGGAGCAGTTTCCCGCGCCAGCATTCCCAAATCGATGAGCTGGTTAACCAACGTGCTCACCGAGTTCGCTGCGAGGTGCAATGCACGTCCCGCTGATGCGATCCCGATGCCTGGTTGCTTCTTGACGACCTGGAGTAACTCGATATGTGCGCCTCGTAACGGTAGCCCGGGCACCGCCGATCGCAGCCTTCGGTGCACCAGCCGACGCAGTGCAGCGATGGCCGTCATCAGCTCGTCGCCCAGCACGCTCTGCTCAAGGCTCGTCACATGACGACCATAGCTTTCAACGGCACCCCCACGGGGGTTCAGCTGACCAACATCAAGATAACTCGGTGTAGCTGAAAGGTGATCACGTCCCAGCTCAGCTGCGCGAGGATGCCGACGGGTGGCCCACAAGCTCGAATGCTTTCCACATCAACGCGTACGTCCCGCCGGCGGCGAGTAGGTGCTCGTGCGACCCGACTTCAGCGATCTGACCCCGGTCCAGCACCACGATCCGATCCGCCGATCTCGCGGTCTGCAGGCGGTGCGCGATGACGATGGTCGTGCGGTCGTGCGCGAGCTGCCGCATCGCCTCGGCGACCCGTGCCTCGGTCACGAGGTCGAGGTTGGACGTTGCCTCATCGAGCAGCAATACGCTGGGATCGACGAGTTCGGCTCGGGCCAGCGCGATCAGCTGCCGCTGGCCGGCCGACAGCGAACGACCGCGCTCCACTATTTCGTGTCGGTAACCGCCGGGCAGGGCGGCGATGAATTCATGTGCACTGACTGCGCGGGCAGCAGCCTCCACCTCGGTGTCGCTGGACTCCGGTCGGCCGTAGGCGATGTTGTCCCGGATGGTCCCGGTGAACAGGAAACCTTCCTGTGGAACGTATCCGAGTTGGCGACGGAATGAGCGCAAATCCAGCGAGCGCAGGTCGTACCCGTCCAGCCGCACGCTGCCCGAATCAGGGTCGTAAAAACGGGCAAGCAGCTTCATCACGGTCGACTTGCCCGCGCCGGTCTGCCCCACAATCGCTACCGTCTCTCCCGCCACGATCCGCAGGCTGATGCCGCGCAGTGCCTCGGGTGCCCTGGCCGGCAGGGCGTCGGTCGATCGGGGGAGGCGGGAATCGGCCGGGCCGCGCGGCTCATCGGTCTGAGCGCCCTCTCCAGTCCGCGCCGCTACAGCGGGATACGCAAACCGCACGCCGTCGAGAGTGAGTTCGCCACGGAATCGGCCGGCGGGCTCGGGTCGCTCGGCGGACGGTGTCAGCGTGTCCAGGCGCATCAGTTGGCCGATCCTGTCCACCGACACCCGGGTCTGTTGCCAGGAGTCGAATACCTGGGACAGCTGCTGGATCGGTGAGAAGAACATGTCGATGTAGAGCAGGAAGGCAATCAGCGCGCCGGTGGTGAGCTGTCCGGAAGCAATCAGCGCTGCGCCGACGCCGAGCACTATCGCGTCCGCCCCGGCGGAGAGGAACTGCACGAACGGGAAATACGTGGCAACGAGCCGCTGCGCGGCGACGCGGGCCGCGAGATAGTCATGACCGAGCCGGTGGAATCGTTTGTTCGTCTCGTTCTCGTGGGTGAAAGCCTGGGATTCGCGCACCCCGGACAAGCTTTCCTGGAAGTACGCGT
>JAODNG010000316.1 GCA_025465385.1 Pseudonocardiales bacterium | reverse complement strand
TAGCCAGCGATGGGATCAGGCGCCCTCAAACGGCAGATTGACACCGGCCCTGCGTCGTCAGGGCAAATCTCCCGCCCGGTCGATGCTGCCGGGCGGGAGGCGACTCGGGTCGGAATGCTGATGGTGGCACCCGCAGTGATCATCACTGCGGCTCTGGTCATCTACCCGCTTGCCAAGGGCTTCCAGACAAGCCTGGAGTCCGCGGACGCGGCTGTCGGCGGGCAACCGCGCTTCGTTGGCCTCGGCAACTACGGCGACGTTCTCCGGTCCTCGACCGCGCGGGACGCCATCGTGCACACGGTCATCTACGTGACGCTGGCGGTGACACTCGAGCTCACGCTCGGCCTGGCCGTCGCTGTGACGCTGCACCGGGCCTTCCGCGGACGCGGCATCGTGCTGGCCATCCTGATCCTGCCGTGGGCGCTGCCGTCGGTGGTCAGCGGCGTGCTTTGGCGGCGTGTCTTCGACCCTGACAGTGGGTTGCTCAACAGCGTGCTGCAGCAGTTGCATATCGTGGGCCACCCGCAGGTTTGGTTGGCGAGTCGCGGCTGGGCGCTGGCGTTCATCGCGCTGGTGCACGTCTGGGGCGTTTTGCCGCTGGTGAGCCTGATCCTGATTGCGGGGCTCCAGAGCATCCCCGAGGGGGTCTACAGCGCCTCGGCGGTCGATGGCGCGACGCCGCTGCGCCAGTTCCGTCACATCACGCTGCCGTTGCTGCGGCCCTCGATCGCGGTCGCGCTGACCATCGGCACAGTGTGGGCGATCAAGATCTTCGACGAGATCTACGTGCTCAACGGCACGGCGCTCAACACGCGGTCGATCCTCATGGAGGTCTACAACACCACGTTCGTCAACGCCGACTTCGCCCACGGCACGGCGCTGGCGTTCCTGCTCACCGCGGTGACCGCGCTGTTCGCGGGCGTCTATGCGGTTGCCTTCGGGAGGTCAACGACGTGACAAGTTGCCGTGCGGCGCAGCTCCTGCGGGTTGTGGCGATCACCGGAATTGGTCTGTGGTCGCTTGCGCCGATCGCGCTCGGCGTGGCCACGAGCCTGTCGACCCAGGCGGACGTCCAAGCGGTACCGGCCCGCTGGCTGCCCCGTCATGCGATGCTCGACGCCTACCGTTCGCTGCTGGGAGGCACCGGCGACGTCCGCGCTGGCGGCTCCGTCTCGGAAAGCGGCGCGTTCGCTCACGCGTTGTGGTATAGCGCATCGGTCACGCTGATGTCGACGCTGGCGATCCTGTGTGTCGCGATCAGCGCGGGCTACGCGTTCGCCCGGCTGCGCTTTCCCGGCCGCGGTGCGTTGTTCTGGGCGATCGTCGCGACGACCGTCGTCCCGGTGTTCACCGTCGTCATCGCGTTGTTCGGGCTCATGGCTGACGCGCACCTCATCGACCGCACGCTTGGGCTGGTGCTGGTGTTCGTCAGCACGACCACGCCGCTGACGATGTGGCTGGTGTGCAACCACGTCAGCGAGCTGCCGGCCGAGCCCGAAGAGGCTGCCCTCATCGATGGCTGCACGCGCTGGCAAGCGTTCTGGCACGTGGTGTTGCCGCAGATGCGCTCGGGCATTGCCGCGCTCAGCGCGATCGTCATGCTCTCGGTCTGGGGTGAGTTCCTGATCCCGCTGCTGTTGACTTCGACCAGCGCGAGCAAGCCGGTGACGGTGCTCATCCCCGAATACGTCGGTAAGTACACCACGAACTACCCGCTACTGGCGGCAGCAGGCGTACTCGCGCTGCTGCCTCCCGCGGTCATCGCCCTCGTCCTGAATCGCCACATCCGGGGAATGCTCAGTGGATCGTTCTGACGCCGCATCGCCGAGCGGCCTTGTCCTTGAGCGCGTCCGCAAGGAGTTCCCCGGTGGCGTCGTCGCGGTGCGCGACGTCAGCCTGAATGTCGAGCCGGGTGAGCTGGTCGTGCTCGTCGGCCCCTCAGGTTGCGGGAAAAGCACCACGCTGCGCATGGTCGCCGGACTGGAGGCAGTAACGGCCGGCGAGGTGCGCATCGCGGGCCGTCTGGTGACCGGTCTGCCCCCACGGCATCGCAACGTCGCGATGGTCTTCCAGAACTACGCGCTGTATGCGCACATGACCGTGCGGGCGAACATCGGCTTTGGGCTGAAGATGGCGGGCATGCCCAAACGCGAGATCCGCACGCGAGTGAACCAGGCGGCGGACATCCTTGGCATCACCGAGCTACTCGACCGCAAGCCGCGCCAGCTCTCCGGCGGCCAGCGCCAGCGCGTGGCCATGGGACGGGCCATCGTCCGCGAACCGGCCGCATTCCTAATGGACGAACCGCTGTCAAACCTCGACGCGAAACTGCGCGTCGAGATGCGAGCCGAGATCACCAACATCCACCGCCGCATCGGTGCGCCGACGCTCTATGTCACCCACGACCAGACCGAGGCCATGACCATGGGAGACCGCGTCGCGATCCTTCGAAAGGGAGCGCTCGAACAGATCGGCACACCGCTTGAGCTCTACGAGCGGCCCGTCAACGTCTTCGTCGCCGGATTCATCGGCTCCCCAGCGATGAACCTCCTGCCGGCGACACTCCTCAGCTCCGGCGACGCCTGGTACGCCTCGGTCGGCGGCTCCCGCCTACTGATCCCCTCCAAAGCGCGCGCAGCACTACAACCATTCGCCGGCCACGACATTGTGCTGGGGCTACGCCCGGAGGACTTCGTGTCCAGCGAGGACCTACGCGAGGGCGCACACGGGGTCATCCAGGCGACCGTGGCGCGAGCCGAATCGCTGGGATCTGAACTCCTCGTGTACTTCACCATCAACGGCGACACCACCACGCTGCCGCTGACGGTGCGCCTGGATCGTCGCGCCGCGGTGCAGCAGGGCGCACCCGCCCGGATCGGCGTGGACCTCCAACGGCTGTACTTCTTCGACCCCAAAACCGGCGCCGCCATCAGATAAGCCCGCCACTGCCAGATCCGCCGGCACATTTCCCCTCCAATCCCGGACCGTGGAAGCGGTCTCCCATCGGCGAGGATTGAGGCGAACCGGCGGCGTGACCGCGGCTCAACCAACCCGCGAGACCCTATCCGGCTGATCTCCCTCGGGCGCCGACACAGTCATCTCTTCCAGCAACTCCATCTGACCGGACAACACACCGGTCAGGATCGCGCGGGCGACGGCGAGCAATTCGGCCACGCGCGGGCTGGTCAACGAGTAGTAGACGTTCGAACCCTCCTTACGCGTGGCTACCAGACCCGCCCGCCGCAACACCGCCAACTGTTGCGACAGGTTGGCCGGCTCGATCCCCACCTCCGACAACATCTCGCCCACCGCGTGCTCACGCTCGCTGAGCAGTTCCAGCACCCGGATCCGCGCTGGGTGCCCCAAGGTCTTGAAAAACTCGGCCTTGAGCTGATAAAGCGGCCTACTCACTCAACCCAGCTCCGCAGGAGTCAACGCCCGCAAGGCTGCACGCCGCCGGCGCCTGATTGCTGCCCTCTCTCGTCATACCGGCGAGCCTCCTTCGTTCGCACATCGCACGAGAACCGGCCACGCCCGCGCTCCCAAAAGATACAGCAGTTGCAGACTTGGCAAGACTTGTTGACCGATGAACTTCCCCTCGATCGTGGAGGCGTGTGGACCAACACCCGCAGGCTCCAATCATCACCAGCTTCCGGACCCGGGCCGGTACGCGGCACCGCATGCTCGGCGAACTTGGCGCCACACACCACCCCGCACGCAATTGCGCGGTTTCTAAAGTGCAGATATTGTGTTTCTGGAGAGGCTGGGGAAGGAGAGCTAACGGTCGTGACCGAGAAGCTGCGTGCACAAATCAAGACGGTTCAGCGCAACCTAGTCCTCGCGGGCGAGGCCGGTCTGCCGTACGAGGTGTACTTACACCGCGCGCGCCTGGAAGACCTGATGGACATGGCCGCGCGTCGCGGCATCGACGTCGCGACATGGGAGGATGGCTCACAGCTGCCATTCGCCTTGGCCGAGGAGTGAGTCGAGGCGGTCCGCGGCGTGGGGCGGCGGTGGAGGTGTTGGGCACGCCGGTCATCCCACGTCGATGCTCCCAGAGCTGACGGCCCGGAACCGCGACCGATGCGGGAGCTGCTCGCCCGTGTCGGACCGAAGAGTCCAGCTTGTCGCACGGCGGGCGGCGGTCGCGGCCTGGTGGTCGCCGTACACAGGGCTTGGTGTTGCACGCGGGCGGTACGCGCGAGAGCGCGACATCTTTCGCGGACCTGCGACACCCGGACGCACACCGACCCACAGCCGTAGCAGTGACTTACACCGCGTGCCCGTCTGTCGGATCCCGGTCTCGCAGCGGCGGTGGTCTCCGCCGCCGCCTACCCAACCCCGCACGCGCACCCGGTTCGGTTGGCGCCGCAGCCGGAGGTGCCTGCGCCCGTGACGAGATACGCGATGACAGCAACAACCGTTCCGGGCCTTGACCAGGCACCCACCCGCCACCGCCGACTGCGTGAGTGGGTCCGCGAGGTCGCCGAGCTCACCCGCCCCGACCAAGTGGTCTGGTGCGACAGAACGTCGGTGGGGTGGCAGCGGCTGACGCGCCAACTGGTCGACGCCGGCACGTTCGTGCGGTTGGCCGAAGACGCCAAGCCCAACTCGTAGGAGAGGACATGGCGACTGGTCATCAACGCGCGCAGCGCCGAGCTAGCCCCAGCGGCGTGTCATCGGACAGCAACAGTGCTGTCTCGCAGTCTGATGGCGCGGTGGCGGCCCCCGGCGCCGGCGTGGTCACAACGGAGGATGTCGATTGGCTCGTGGGGCGGCTGCAAGCGATGGTCACTGCCAGCCCGGCTGTCTGGGCCGGCCGCGGGATGACGCTGCTGCAGCTCATCGTGCTGCACTTCATCAGTGCTCTGGCACCGGCCACCCCCACCGATCTGGCCGAGGCCCTTGATACCAAGCTGCCGGCTACGTCCGCCATGATCGATCGCCTAGTCCAGGCCGGGCTAGTGGCGCGCGTACCGGACCCGCAGGACCGTCGACGGGTCCAGCTCAGCATCACCGCCGCCGCCGAACCAATAGTGGCCGGCACTGACGCGAACACCGCCCGACGCCTCATGGCCGTGCTGCACGCCATGAGCACCCAGACCCGCCGTCCACTCATCGACATCCTCATCGACACCGTACGACGGTCCGCCAAGTAGCCGCCGAACGCCTCCTCACGCCAGGTCGTCCGCCCTAACCGCGTTGACGGGCGGATTCCTGTGGCTTGTGGCGGTGATCACGTGCAGCGCAGCGGTGACATGTCTGGGTTTAGATGATGGGTGCCGTTTGGCTTCAGGTGATGGGTGACAGTGCCTAGCCGGTTTTGCGGTTGCTGCGTGTCACCGTAGGTCTTGTGTCTGGTGACCACGCGGTTGGTGTCAGCGGCCGGTTTGATCAGGTGGTCGCGGTGGTCCTGGTACGGCAGCCGCAGGCTGTGATGTTTGAGGCGTTGTGGCTGGTAGTGGCTATGGCGGGCTCGGGGTTTGGTGCCGTCGTCGCCGGTCTGACCAGTAGTCGGTGTCCGCCTGGGGCGCGCCGGCACGGGTGTCGTCCGGCCCGATCTATCGTCATGGTCTCGGCAGCACGGCGAGGGCGGTGTCTGCGATGGTGTGCAGGGTTTCGGTGTTCTTGCCGGCCTTGCCGAGGGCTTCGATACCGCGCAGTACGGCCAGAAGTAGTGCGGCCAGCTGTTGAGGGTCGGCGTCGGCGTTGATGTCGTTGTGGCGCTGGCACGCTTGGATGTCGGCGGCGAGGAGTTCTTGGAGGGCATCGAAGGTCCGCAGGCAGCGCGCTGCGATGGCTGGGTCGTGTTCGGCCAGCTCGGCGGTGCCTTTGGCGAGGAGGCACCCGCGATGGGCGGTGTCGGCCGCGGTGGCGCTGGCGACGGCGCGTACGTGCGCGGTGAGCCGGGCGAAGGCTTCGTCGTCGGGTCCGTCAAGGTCGTGCCGCACGCGCTCCACGACCTGCGTGCAGTAGTCGTCGAAGACCCGGTGGAACAGTGCGCGCTTGCCGCCGAAGGCGCCGTAGAGACTGCCCTTGCCCAGGCCGGTCGCCGCCGCGATGCCATCCATGCTGGTCCCCGCGTACCCGGTGGACCAGAACTGGCCGCGCGCGGCACGCAGCACGCTACCTTCGTCGAATTCCCGGGGCCGAGCCATGAGTCGAGGGTACCCGATTCTTGACTCAATCGTCCATAATTCGGTAGGTTGTGGACGGGGCAGTACAAAACTGGGGTGGGAATGAAGGGAAGTGCGAGGCGTGTCTGACGTGCTGGCAGGCAAGGTGGCCGTGGTGACCGGTGGCGGCAGTGGGATCGGGTTGGCCATCGCCCGAAGATTTGTGGCCGAGGGCGCTCGGGTGTTCATCACCGGCCGCCGGCAGGCCCAGCTTGAGGCCGCCGCCGCGGACATCGGGCGGGGTGTCACGGCAGTGCGCTGTGACGTGGGGAATCTGGCCGACCTCGACGCGCTGTATGCCGCGGTCGGCGAGCAGGCCGGGCGGATCGACGTGCTCGTCGCCAACGCCGGCGGCGGGGTAATGGCCCGGCTCGGCGAGATCACCGAAGAGCAGTTCGACACCACGTTCGCCACCAATGTCAAGGGGGTCCTGTTCAGCGTGCAGAAGGCTCTGCCCCTGCTGTCTCCTGGGGCGTCGGTCATCGTCACCGGCTCGACGGCGTCGATCCGGCCCGGCCCCGGTCAAGAG
This sequence comes from Pseudonocardiales bacterium, assembly GCA_025465385.1. Taxonomy (GTDB): domain Bacteria; phylum Actinomycetota; class Actinomycetes; order Mycobacteriales; family Pseudonocardiaceae. The sequence continues at coordinate 1,746 of JAODNG010000316.1, read as the reverse complement.
GTCTACGGCGCCACCAAGGCCGCCGTGCGCAGCCTCGTGCGCAGTTGGGCACTGAGCTCCAAGGCTCGAAACTTCCGGGTCAACGTGTTGAGCCCCGGCCCCACCAAGACTCCGGGCCTGCTCGGGATCGCGCCGGACGACCAGCAGGCGGCCATGCTCCACCAGATGGCCGAAGCCGTCCCCCTCGGCCGGGTAGCCGATCCGGACGAAATCGCCGCAGTAGCCCTCTTCCTGGCCTCGGACGCCGCCAGCTACGTCAACGGCGCCGAACTGTTCGCCGACGGCGGTTCCGCCCAGGTCTGACACCGATCGCCCGCCAGCGTTCATCCTGCTTCCGGAACTAGCGCTGGCCGACGGCGCGACCGCGCACAAGGCCGAGGACACCGGCAGCCCGATCACGAGCACGCGCCGCCGCCCGAACCGCTCGGACAGGACTCCGGCCAGCAGCAGAAGCGCGGCGATCGCGAGGAGATAACTCGTCAGGGTCCATTGCAGGGTCAAGGCGCTCGCGCCCAGGCTGCGTCCGACGGCCGGCACGGCCACCTTGGCGACGTTGACGTCAATAGAGATGACCCCTGACGTCCAGGCGGGAGATGCTCACGACGCATCCGTCCGGACCGGGTGGCGGTCCGCCATGATCTCGCTGCGCAGCGCCTTCAGCGCGCTGACGTAGATCTCTGAGAAGGTGGGAAACGGCTGGATGACATCGCGCAGCACGTCGAGCGGCACGCGGGCGCGGATGGCCAGCGTGGCCTGTTGCAGCCACTCACCGGCTTCGGGGCCGAGCGCGTAGGCGCCGGTCAGCCGTTCGCCGTCGCTGAGCAGCGTCAGGAAGCCGTTCGACTCGGCGTAGGCGTGGGTGTAGGTGGCCGTCTTGGCCACCTCGGACACCAGCGCGGTCACGCTAAACCGGGCCTCGGTGGCGCCGACTGCGGCCGCTTGCGGGTCGGTGTAGACCACGTCCGGCACGGCCTCGTAGTTGGCCTCGCGGGGCTCGCCGAGGATGTTCGCGGCGGCGACCTCGCCCTGGTACTTGCCTACGTGGGTCAGCAGCCGCAACCCGGTGACATCGCCGATGGCCCACAGCCGCTCGCCGGCCCGCAGTTGCGCGTCCACCCGGATGCCGTGCTCGTCGAATGTGGCGCCGGCCGTCTCCAGGCCGAGCCCGGCCACCCGCGGGCGTCGGCCGGTGGCGACCAGGAGCCGGTCGCCGCGCAGTTCACGGCCATCATCGAGGACCAGGACGTAGTCAGGGCCGTCGCGCCGCGCGGCGGCCGCGTGCACGCCGAGCAGCAGCTCGATGCCATCACGGCGCAGCGCCTCGCCGAGCGCCTCGCCGAGCGGCGCGGGCTCGCGGCCTAGCACGTGTCCTGCCGCTTCGACGAGGGCCACCTCGCCGCCTAGGCGGCGCACGGCTTGAGCCATCTCGGTGCCGACCGGCCCGCCGCCGAGGACGAGCAGGTGGTGCGGGACCGCCTTCATGCCGGTCACCTCGCGATTGGTCCAGATGCCGTCCAGCTCGGGCAGGCCCGGGATCGGCGGCACGACCGGATCTGAGCCGGTCGCCAGCACCACATGCGCCGCGGTGTAGCACCTGCCGTCGACCTCCACCACGCCGGGCCCGGCCATCCGGCCGGTTCCGAGGATCAGGTAGATGCCGTTGCTCGCCAGGCAGTCCTGCTGCCCGGCGTCGTAGTTGCCCGAAACCATTAAGTCCAGCCAGGCCAGCCCGTCAGCGACGTCTAC
>JAODNG010000296.1 GCA_025465385.1 Pseudonocardiales bacterium | reverse complement strand
CGCAGGCAAATACCGCAACGGTTCAGTGACCCTGCAGACCGCGCTGGCGATCTCTCCGAACACGACCTTCGTCGCCCTCGAAGACCGGATCGGCTCGATCGACCCGGTGGTGAACATGGCTTACCGGCTCGGCATGCGGCAAAGCCTCAATTTCAAGGACGCCTCTGGCCTCACGATCGGCGACGCCGTCAAGAAGGAGCGTCGAGGCTCATACACCTTGGGCCCCGAGCCCACCAGTCCGCTGGACCTCGCCAACGTGGGCGCCACCCTGATGAGTGGCGGGAAATGGTGCCCGCCCACCCCGATCGATGCGGTGCTCGACCGCAATGGTCACCCGGTGCCGGTGCCCGAGGCGCCCTGTGAGCAAGTCGTTCCGGCGGGACTGGCGAACTCGCTGGTCGTGGGATTGAGCAAGGACGACCAACCCAGTGGTACATCCTTCGCCGCCGCGCAGGCCGCGCACTGGGCCCGCCCGATCCTCGGCAAGACCGGAACCACTCAAAACAACCGCTCGGCCGGCTTCCTGGGAGCGACGCCGCAGTATTCCGGTGCTGTGCTGGTGTGGCCGGACGGGTCACGGCCGAGCGGGATCTGCGACTCCGACCCACCCCGGCTGTGCGCCAACGGCGATATTTTCGGCGGCAAGGTGCCCGCCCGCACTTGGTTCAACGCGATGGTCCCGCTGCACGAGGGCCTTCCGGTGATGCCACTGCCGCCCACCGACCCGCGCTACGTCAGCGGCGCCGGACCGAACGTTCCCAACGTGGTGGGCCAGGGCGAGAACGTCGCCCAGTTGACTTTGGAGCGGGCCGGGTTCCGGGTGAAGCGTGTGGTGTCGGTGTCGGATCAGCCAGCGGGCACGGTCGCGTCGGAGGCGCCAACCACCGCCCAGCCCGGTGACGTGATCACACTTTCAGTGAGCGATGGGACAGGGGGACCGAAACCCGCCCAGAGATCGCCCGCTGGGGTAGGCCCCTATCAGCCGCCCCAACGGCCCGGGCAAGACGCGGTGGGTCAACCGGGTCAACCCGCCGATGGACCACAGCCCGGCGATGACCCGCGGGCCGGGGATGGACCGCAGGCCAGGGATGGACAGGATGGGCCGCCCACGGAACCGCCCAGGAGGCCGCACAACCATCGGCGGCGTGACGGTTAGCCGGCCTAACTAGCCCTTCAGGGCCGCGAGCACCGTGGCCGCCAACCGCGACCCCTCGGCGCGACCAGCCGCCTTGGCCTTCGCCGCCTTCATCACCAGGCCGAGCTGACCGAAGGTGGGGCGCTTGCCGAGCTGTCCGGCAACGTCGTTAATGGTGTCGGCAACCAGGGCGTTGAGCTCGTCGTCACCGAGTTGCTGGGGTAGGTAGTGGGCGAGCACTTCCGTCTCGGCACGCTCGCGGTTCGCCAACTCATCGCGTCCGGCCGCGGCGAAGACCTCGGCGGACTCCCGTCGCTTCTTGGCTTCGCGGACCAGTACCGCGAGCACCTCGTCGTCGGACAATTCCCGGGCTTGCGAGCCGGAAACCTCCTCGGTGGTGATCGCGGTCAGTGCCATCCGCAGGGTCGCCACTGTGATGCTGTTCCGAACCTTCATCGCCGCGGACAGGTCGGCCCGTAGCCGATCCTTCAGCTCTGCCATGCGGCCGAACCTTACCTGCGCAGGTGGTCCTCTCGATCCCCAGCTCTTGCGGCATCCTCCAACTCCCGAACTGCACAGCAGGGTTTTCGATCGCGCTGACAGCTCTGCGGTGGAGTTCGGGCGAAAGAGAGCACCCGGATCGCGCCCGGGGCGGGCCAGCGGGGTGAGGGAGGGGCCGTAGGATCGGAGCATGAACCGCCTGGGACGCGCCGTGGTCGGCGCCGCCGCGCTCGCTGTCGCAGGGACGGCGTACTCCGCCGGTATTGAGGTCCGCCGCTGGACGCTGCGCCAATCAACCCTGCCGGTACTGCCGGTCGGGGCTGCGCAACTGCGGATCCTGCACATCTCCGACCTGCACATGACCCCGAACCAGCGATCCAAGCAGCGGTGGTTGGCCGACCTGGTTGACCTGCAGCCCGATCTCGTGGTGAACACCGGTGACAACCTGGCGCACCCGCAGGCCGTGCCGGCTGTGCTGCGGGCGCTGCAACCGTTGATGACGCTGCCCGGCGTGTTCGTGTTCGGGAACAACGACTACTACGGGCCCAAGCCGAAGAATCCCGCGCACTACCTGATGCGCACCGGCAAAAAGATCCGCGGCGCGCCACTGCCGTGGGCAGATCTGCGTGCGGCGTTTTCCGAGCACGGCTGGGTCGACCTGACGAACACCCGCCGCGAACTCACCGTGGCCGGGCGTCGGGTGGCGCTGGCTGGGGTGGACGACCCACACCTGCGGCGGGATCGCTACCAGCGGATCGCCGGGTCAGTCGATCCCACCGCCGACCTGCGGTTGGGCCTGACGCACTCCCCAGAACCCCGGGTGCTCGACGCCTTCGCCGCCGATGGCTACGACCTGGTGCTGGCCGGTCACACACACGGCGGCCAGCTCCGGCTGCCCGGCTTCGGCGCGATCGTGACCAATTGCGGGCTGGACCGCTCCCGCGCCCGCGGTGCATCTCGGTGGGGCGCACATACCTGGCTACACGTCTCCGCCGGCCTGGGCACCTCCCCGTATGCACCAGTGCGCTTCGCCTGTCCACCGGAGGCGAGCCTGCTCACGCTAGTTCCGCGCAACACCGGCACCGCTGTACCGGCCTCCGCATGGGACGCCGCCGGCGTCGGCTAGACTCACCGTCGTCCATCCGGGGTGTGGCGCAGCTTGGTAGCGCGCTTCGTTCGGGACGAAGAGGCCGTGGGTTCGAATCCCGCCACCCCGACACCCGGTAGTACCAGGTCAGGAGCCCTCATCGCTGGGCTCCTGCTCTGTTTCCAGTGTCGGCTCAGGGGCCGGGGTCAGCA
>JAODNG010000269.1 GCA_025465385.1 Pseudonocardiales bacterium | reverse complement strand
TAGGCCTTGCCAGGGATGCCCCCGGTCTCGCGGACCAGCCAGTCTCGCAGTTCGTCGGTGTGCTGCTGCACAGCGTCACCCGCGCGCCGCAGCACCGCGGCCCGCTCCTGAAACGGCACCTGCGCCCACTCTCGCTGGGCGCCAGCCGCCTGCGCAGCAGAGGCGACGAGGTCCTCGACCCCCGCCATCCCCACCCGGCCCAGTTCTGCACCGGTCGCCGGTTCGATCACAGCAACGTCCCCGCCGGCCCCCTGCCGCCAACGCCCGACAAAAACCCGCCCACACCACACCTCACTGTCGAGCACCCGGCCAGTATGGGCCGTGAACTCGGCCCCACGGGCGGGCACCCGCCGGCGCGGGCAGCGCGAGGTTAGAGGTAGACGGCTGCGACCAGGGTGACGACCAGGGCGGCGCCGAGGACTTGGAGGGTGCGGTCGCCTAGGGCGATCTCTTCGGGTTCGCCGCCGTTGCCGCTGTCTACGTCTACGGCATAGCGCAGGATGGCTACCACGAAGGGCACCAGGGAGATCACCGGCCAGCGCGAGTGGTGGGTCTGGCTGAGCTGGAACGCCCACGAACCGTAGGTCATGATCACGCCGGTGGCCGAGAGCGTCCAGACGAAACGTAGGTAGGAGGCGGTGTAGCGCTCCAGCGACTTGCGGATCTTGGCGCCGGTGCGCTCGGCGAGTCGGATCTCGGCGTAGCGCTTGCCGGCGACCATGAACAGTGAGCCGAACGCGGTGGTGAGCAGGAACCACTGGGACAGCGCGATCCCCGCGGCGGCGCCACCCGCGATCGCGCGCAGCAGAAAGCCCGAAGCGACGATGGAGATGTCCACCACCGGCTGGTGCTTAAGCCACAGGCAGTAAGACAGCTGCACCGCGATGTAGATCACGGTAACCACGACCAGGTCGGGCGACGCCAGGATCGACACCCCGATTGCAGCCACGAACAATGCAACTGCAACGGCCAGCGCCAGCCGCGGTGGCACCACCCCGGCGGCGATCGGGCGGTTTCGCTTGGTCGGGTGGGCCCGGTCGGCCTCGACGTCCTGGACATCGTTGACGAGGTACACCCCGGACGCGGCGAGCGAGAACGCAATAAATGCGATTCCGACGGCGACGAGCACCGGCAGGTGGAAAATGGTGCCACCGGCGAACGGCGCGGCCAGCACCAAGACGTTCTTCACCCACTGCCGGGGCCGCATGGTCCGGACCAGCCCGAACAGCGCGTGGTCTACCCGGGTTGGGGCCTGACGCGGCGCGGTGGTGGTCATCGCCGTCCTCTCAGAGTGTTGCAGCGCAACCGTCGCCGCATCCCGGCGCCGATGGCCGCGCCCAGCGCGGAGCCCACCAGCACATCGCTCGGGTAGTGCACGCCCAGCACCAGTCTGCTGATCAGCATCGGCAGCACCAACGCCGGGGTGAGCCGGCGGCGCAGCAGGCCGCCATAGAGCACCGCTGCCGCGGTCGTCGAGGCCGCGTGCGAGGACGGGAAGGACAGCTGACTCGGCGTGCCGGCCAGTACCTCAACGGACGGATCAACCGGGCGTTGCCGGCGTACCACCCGTTTCACCGCGATCGACGTGCCGTGCGCCGCTGCCACCGTGGCCGCGGAGACCAGCCAATCCCGCCGGCGCCGCCGGTCGACCAACGCACCCAGCGCGCCCAGCGCCAGCCAGCCAAGGGCGTGTTCACCGAAGTACGACAGCCCGCGGGCAGCGGTCACGACCGGAGGTATCCCGATCCTGCGCTGCACTGCTGACAGCAGTGCGATCTCCTGATGGTCCCTATTTGATCGTCGTTGCAGCATCACGCGTCGAATACTCGCTTCCAGCCGGTCCGATCAGTGAGCCCCGGTGCGGCGTCGCGGTAACGCTTGCGCAGCTGGGGGAAGTCCCGGGCAAGTTCCCGGTGCAGCGCCACCGAGCGGGCGAGCATCGAGCGAAACGCCTGGGGATCGCGTTTGCGATAGGTGACGCCGCGACCGTCCGCCGTGGACACAGTCACCCCGTCGAGCCCGGAGAGCACGAACCAGCGGGCATCCTTCCGGGCCAGCGACAGCTGTGGGCGGTGCTGGGCCTGGGCATCGACCGGGCGCAGCTGATGCGCCAGGCGCTTGAGCAGGGTCGCCCCGATGGTCACCGGGTTTGTTGGCGGTTTGAGCATGCGCTGCACCGCGAGCTGACCGCCGGCAGGCAGCGGCAGCTCTTGGGAGTCCATCACCTGCCCGTCGGTGAACTCCGCGCAGCGGGCCCGGACCTCACCCAGCGCCGTAGGCAGCTTGTCGAACAGCGCCTCCGGTCCGGCCAGGAAATCGCGGATCGCCATCTCCTGCAGGGCCAGCGTCGAGTACTCCATCGCCAGGGCATGCTTCAGAGCGTGTTTGAGGCTGTCGGCGAGCATCGCCGTAGGTCGCTCTTCGGTGCCGTGTAGCGCAGCGCCGACCAGCCTGTTGCGCAGGTGGAAGTAGGCCTGCCAGTCGGTGGCGTCATCCTTGTCGGCAAACGACATGTGCCAGATCGCCACGCCGGGGACCGTCGCGGTGGGATAACCCGCGGTGCGGGCCCGCAGCCCGTACTCGACGTCGTCCCACTTGATGAACAGCGGCAGCGGCAGCCCAATGTCCTCGGCGATGGTGCGTGGGATGAGGCACATCCACCAGGCGTTGTAATCGACGTCGGTGCGCCGGTGCATCCAGGAGGTCTGGCGCAGCGAGTGCTGGGCGAAGTCGTGGTCGTACTCGGTGCCCGGCGCCTTGTTCCACCGCATCCGCTGCCGGTCGACGATCTCGCCCCAGGCGTGCAGCCGGGAGCGGGCCTGGGCCTGCAGCATCTGGCCACCGACCAGCATCGGGCGGCGCGCGAAGCGGGAGAACGCTACCGCGCGCAGGATCGAGTCAGGCTCTAAGACGATGTCGTCGTCCATGTAGAGGATCTGCTCGCAGTCAGTGTTCTCCAGCGCCTCATACATCACCCGCGCGTAACCGCCGGAGCCGCCGATGTTGGGCTGGTCGATGATCCGCAGGCGTTCGCCGAGCACAGCCTGCGCCTGCCCGAAACCGTCCTGGTCACGGACCTTGTTCATGCCCTGGTCGGGGATCACCACCGCGGTGACGATCGAGCGGACCAGCTCGTCCTCACCGATGGCACGCAGGGTGGCCACGCAGTCGGTTGGGCGGTTGAAGGTGGGCATGCCGATGGTCACCGCGGCCCGCCCGGGCGCCTCGGTCGGAGCGTGCCATCCGCCGGAGTGCACGATCAGCACCGAGTCCTCGGTACTCAGGTCGAACCAGTACCAGCCGCCGTCCTCGAACGGGGTCAGATCCAGCTCGATGTCCAGCTGACGACGCCCCTCCACCAACTCGCCGTGAGTGTGGATCTGGGTGGAGTCCGCCTTAGACCGGTAGACGTCCACCCGACCGGCGCCCTCGACGTCCAAGCGCAGGCGCACGGTGCGCAGCGCGGTCCAGCGCCGCCAGTAGCTGGCCGGGAAGGCGTTGAAGTACGCCGCGAAGGACACCTCGGTCTGCTCGGGCACTGCCATGCTGGTGCGCGACAGCGCGCGCACCCGTCGAGCGTTGGGGTTGGCCAGGGTCACCTCGATATCGACGTCACGCGGATCGTGCACGCCGGTGGCGCCGGCCGGTGGCCACACCCGCCGGGCCGTGGCCGACTGCTCGTCGACGTACAGCGCCCGGACGGCCATCGGGTCGGCTCGGCGGGGCAGGATCACGCGCTGCAGCAGCGTCGAGAACGGCTCGACGGGCGCGCTGGCGAACGATTCTTCCGGGCTCCAGACGGTGCTGGTCGGCATGGACTCCCCAGTTTTACGGTGTGGCAGGCCAGTCCTGGCGGTGTGACGGGCTCGGTGTTGACGTCGCCAGAGGGTAGCCCTCGGCACTGACCCGGAACGGGTCGGCTACCCCCTCCATGAGGTGTCCGCAGGTCACCAACTGTCTTGCTGGCCCGTCGACGGGTCGTCCAGCGACTGGTTCTCGGTGAAATACGGAGCGATCTTGTTATCGTACATCGACAGCGCTGAGCCTATCGCCATGTGCATGTCCAGGTATTTGTACGTACCGAGCCGACCACCGAAAAGCACATTGCGGTTGGCGGTTTCCTTGCGGGCCAGCTCTCGGTAACGTTCCAGCTTCGCCCGGTCCTCGGCGGTGTTGATGGGGTAATAGGGTTCGTCACCGCGCTGCGCGAACCGAGAGTACTCGCGGAAGATCACCGTTTTGTCGGTGCGGTAATCCCGCTCGGGGTGGAAGTGCCGGAACTCGTGGATCCGGGTGTAGGGCACGTCCAGGTCGGCGTAGTTCATCACCGGCGTGCCTTGGAAGTCACCGGTGTCGAGCACTTCTTGCTCGAAGTCGAGGGTGCGCCAGCCCAATTCGCCCTCGGCGTGGTCGAAATAGCGGTCCAGCGGCCCGGTGTAGACGACGGGCACCTGCGGCAGGTCGCCCTGCACATCGAACCAGTCTGTGTCCAGGCGGACGTCGATATTCGGGTGCTGCGCCATCCGATGCAGCCACGCGGTGTATCCGTCGACGGGCAGGCCCTCGTAGGTGTCGTTGAAGTACCGGTTGTTGAACGTATAGCGCACCGGCAGCCGGGAGATGATGCCCGGTGGCAACTCAGTGGGATCGGTCTGCCACTGCTTGGCGGTGTAACCCCGCACGAACGCTTCATAGAGCGGCCGACCGATCAGTGAGATCGCCTTTTCCTCCAGGTTGGTGGCGTTCTTGCCCTGAATCTCGGCGGCCTGCTCGGCGACCAGTGCTCTGGCCTGATCCGGGGTCAGGTGCTTGCCGAAGTACTCGCAGATCGTGCCCAGGTTCACCGGCATCGGATACACCCGGCCCTGGTAGCTGGTGAACACCCGGTGCTGGTAACCGGTGAAATCGGTGAACTGGTTGACGTAGTCCCAGACCCGTTTGTTCGAGGTGTGGAACAGGTGTGCGCCGTAGCGGTGCACCTCAATACCGGTCTCGGGTTCGGCCTCGGAGTAGGCGTTGCCGCCGATGTGGTGCCGGCGGTCCAGCACCAGGACCCGCCGATCGAGCTGGCTGGCGACCCGCTCGGCGATGGTCAGACCGAAGAAACCGGAACCCACCACGATCAGGTCGATGTCTGGACTGCTCACGGGCGTCGAGGGTAGCCGCTCACTGGTAAGCGGTGGGGCCGCCCCCGCTAGCCAACCGGTCGGACCACCATCAAACTGGCTTGGGGTCGCCAGGACGAGGTCGCGGGCACCCCGGTTGGATCTTCGGCGAACGTGAACCTGTACACCGGGCGAATGGATGGACCCGCCTTGAACCGATAGTAATTCCAGTCCAACAAGGTGCGAACCACTGGGCTTGCCGCCGCTCGCTTGACCCGCAGGACCTCAGCGACTTGCGCGCGGTCGGACAATCGATCGACGACCGTGCAGTCACAAAAATACGCGACCGTGCCGACCTCACCGAATGCCTCTACAGTCGTGCCAGAAGGCGCCCTCGCCGCAAGAGCAGCGTACTCGGTAGCCGAAGCCCAGTTAGTCGAAATAGGCATGACCGTCCATGGCCGCGCGGCGAGAAACACCACGGTCGCCGCGACCAGGACAGCGCCACCCGTCGATCCCGTCCACCGCAACCGGCGATTGCACATTCCGATGCCCAGGACAGCGAGCATGCTCAACGATCCGATGGCCGGCCCGTAGTACCAGTGGTACGGCGGGGGCCGCAGTAGCAGGTACACCGTGATGTGCAACAACGCACCGAGCCCCCATACGACCGCCAGTACCCCAGCCGATCCGGCTCGCCGGCGGGTCCCGACGGCGCTCCACACGGCCAGTACGACAAGACCGAGCGCGGCGGGCAGCACGGACAATGCAACCGCAAGCGGATAAGCAAGCCGGTAGTGCCACAGGCCGACGGCGAACGAATTGCCTGCCCACACCTCACTGGTCTTGAACAGGAGCGTGTCCGGAACCGCCGAACCGAGCCACCACCAGGAGGCCACGAACCACGGCAGGGCGACAACACCGGCGACACCCATCACCTGCGCGACACGTCGTGCCCGAGTCCGAGTAGGCGAGGTTGCGATCACGGCGATAAGTGCAGCTGCGGCGAATGCGGCGAGATCGGGGCGAGTGAGCACTAACAGCCCGCACACCGCTCCAGTAGCCACCGGGCGCCGAGCGACCACAGCAGCGCCCAGCGTCGCAACCAGCGCAATCCCCAGATATGTTTCCAGCCCAATGGTCGAGATGAGCAGCGGGTTGACCACCAGGAGACTGACTGCTATCGCGGCGAGCCACTGGCTACGGCCGAGCCGCGCGCATATCGCCGATAAAGCGGCACCAGTCGCGACGAGTGAGGCGATAAGCAGTATCCCCACTGAAACAACCGGGGCGCCCGACAACACGATGAGCCCGGCCAGCAACAGCACGTTGAGCGGCGACGTGGCGGTGTTCGCCGGGTGCCCGGGCGCCAACGCCCACTGCCCGTGTTGGGCCAGCGAGCGCGCGTAGTCGAGCGTGATGTAGGCGTCATCGATCAAAACCTGGTGAGCGGCCAGGAACAGGACCGCCGCACCGAGGCCGCCTAACGCCGCGCAGCGTCCCCATAACGGAACAGCCCACCAACGCGTGGCCGGCCTCGACGCCATGGCCGGCATTGGTTCATGTACAGCCTGCATTCGCAGGTCTACCTCGCGTCTCCCTCGCCGCGCTGGTCGAACATCGTCTCCCAGGACTCGACGGAGGTCAGGTCTGGTACCGCGGCGCGGTAGCGATGCGCGGTGACGTCCCACTCCGCGACGAGCCGCCGGTAAAGCACGATCGTGCGGGCAAGTAGTGCGCGGAACTGCTGCGGGTCCCGCTTGCGGAAGGCGACACCACTGCCATCTGCGTTCGAAACCGTCGCCGAGTCGACCATGCCGAGCAGGAACCACCGGGCATTACCGGCCGGCACATTGATTTGTGGGCGGTCGCGGGTCTGGGGCTCCGGTGCGCGCAAGTGACGGGATACCGTGGACAGTGCGCGTTTGGCGATGGCGACAGGATGCGTCGGCGGCTCAAGCAGCCGCTCTACGCGCACCGGATCGAACAACGGCATCGGGAGTTGCTGGGCCGAGGAAAAGGTCCGGGCGTCGTCGTACCCCTCGCGCAATTTACGGACGGCCGGCAGTGCATCGCGCAGCGAAGCGAACAAGCGCTCCGGTCCGGCGAGGAAGTCTTCGATCGACTTGTGGTGCAGCGCCACCGTCGAGTATTCCATTGCCATCAGGTGCTTGAACGTAGTGCGAAAACCATCTTGCACGATCGCCCGGCGGACGTCGTACGTGCTGTGCAACGCCAGGGTGATCAGCCGGTTGCGTAGGTGGAAGTACGCTGTCCAGTCGGTCGCGTCGTCCTTGTCGGTCCAGGGCATGTGCCAGATCGCGCAGCCGGGCAGGGTGACAGTCGGAAAGCCGCACTCAGCCGCCCGCAATGCGTACTCGGCGTCGTCCCATTTGATGAACAGCGGCAGCGGCAGGCCGGTGCGCTCAAGTATTTCGCGGGGGAACAGGCACATCCACCAGCCGTTGTAGGTGGAGTGAATGCGGGCGTGCAACAAGCGTTGGTTGCGCAGCGTCAGCTTCGCGAAATCGTGCTCATAGACCGACCCGGGGGCCGGACGCCAGAAGCTGGTCCGCAGGTCCACGATCTCACCCATGGCGTGCAGCTGGCTGCGGACCTGAAGGTTCAGCATCTGCGCGCCGACGATCACGGGCGATGACGTCGCGCTGGCGAAGGCGTGGGCCCGCAGCACGCTGTCCGGTTCCAGCCGGACGTCGTCGTCCATCAGCATCACGTGCTCGATGCCAGTGGTGCGCAGCGCCTCGAGCATGCCGCGGGTGAACCCGCCGGAGCCGCCGAGATTCTCCTGATCGATCACCACGAGCCGGTCAGCGAGCTGAGCGGCGACATCGGCGAACCGCTGATGATCGCGCACCTTCACGCTGCCCTGGTCGACGACGAAGACCTTCGCGACGACGTCGAGCACCGCCTGCTCCTCGGCCAGCGCGGCCAGCGCGGTGACACAGTCCGCCGGACGGTTGAAGGTGGTGATCGCCACTGCCAGCGGCCGGACCGGGAGCGGCTCGTCGACGATCCACGCGGCGTCGGTCACGGTCAGCGACCCACGTTCGGTGGCGACGTCGAACCAGACCCAACCGCCGTCCTCGAACGGCGCCAGCGACTCACGGAACTCCAGCTGGATCGGATCGGCCACCGCGTCGAACTGCTTGCCTTCCAGGTGCACGACGTCGCCGTTGGACTTCGAGCGGTAGAGGTCCACCCGTCCCGAGCCCCGCACGGTCAGCCGCAACGCCACCTCTTCCACCCGCGTCCAGCGCTTCCAGTAGCTGGCTGGGAAGGCATTGAAGTAGGTGGCGAACGACAGCTGGCAGGCGGGCGGCAGGATCACCGTCGATCGTGACGTGACTTCTGCGGTGCGCCCGTGCAGCGTCTCTGGCTCATCGAGGTACAGCGGACGCACCGCTGGGGGGTCGTCCGCCCGAGGCATCACCACGCGGTGCAGGACACGCTGCGGCGCGACCAGCCCAACGGCCGGACCGACCTGTAACGAGCTGACGTCGGACAGCTTGCTGTCCGCCGCATTGTTGCGCGCCGCTTCTCGCCGGGCAGCCCGCTCGATCGCTGTCGGAACCTCGACCGGGTCGTTGCCCTCGCCCATCGCCAGGGCCTGCGGATCGGCCGCTTCCTGGGTTGTCACGTGATCCCTTCCGCACGTCGGCCACTTCGCGCTGATCCTCGCAGACTGGACCGACAGCGATGCAAGGCCACCCTGCTGCGAGCAGATCATCTGCCAGCATCACCGCAGCTGCGTGTCCTTCTCACGTTGGGCCGTCGCCGCTACAACCTGGCTAACCACCGAGACGACCTGCCCAGTGACGAGGGCCCTGCTCCCCCGACTACGACGAAACGTGTGCCTTGGCGCTAGCGAAGTGCGCGACGATGGCGCGACAGAACGCGGGGAGGTCGCCGGGGTTGCGGCTGGAAACGAGGTTGCCGTCAGTGACCACTTCCTCATCGAGCACGGTGCCGCCGGCGTTGCGGATGTCGGTGCGCAGGCTCGGATAACTGGTCAGGGTGCGCCCGCGGACCACGTCGGCCTCGACCAGAGTCCACGGGCCGTGGCAGATCACGCCGACCGGTTTGCCGGCCTCGACGAAGTCACGCACGAACGCCACCGCGGCGCTGCTCTGGCGCAGCGTGTCAGGATTCACCGTCCCACCGGGCAAGATCAGCGCGTCATAGTCGGCGATGGAGACGTCGGAAACCACCCGGTCAACGTCGAACTCGTCGGCCGGCTCGAGGTCGTGGTTGGTGGCCTGGACGGTGCCGGGCTCGACGGAGAGCAGCTCAACGGTCGCACCCGCGTCGGTGACCGCCTGGCGCGGTTGGACCAGCTCGACCTGTTCCACACCTCGAGCCGCCAGGATGGCCACCCGCAGGCCGGTCAACGTACCCGCCATATCCCGTCTCCCTTCATCCCGCTTGGACGGCACCGCATACCCGCGACTGAAGGGCGGCAAACCTAGATCACCAGTCTCCGCTACCGCCTGACGAGTCGGAGCCGCCGCCGAAGTCACCATCCTGGCCGACGACCCAGTTGCCCTGGTCGGGATTGTCGTACTGGCCGCCTCGATCCATCATCTCGTCCTGGCGGAACTGCTGTTCCTCGCCCTGCATCTTGCCGAGCTCATAGCCCAGCAGCCCGCCGCCCACCGCACCCATGGCGCCAGCTGCCCCTGGACTCATGCCCGATCGGTAGCCCGGGCCATAGCCACCATAGCCACCGTAGGAGTCCATCGGGGGCGGTCCGGAACCCATCATGGACGGCCCCGTCCGGAAGCCGGACCGGCGACGCCGCCGGCTGATCACGATCACGGCGACGACGACCACGGCGAGCACGATGATGATTCCGACGAGGCCACCGCCGGAGTTGTGAGCCGCAACGCGCCGCCCGGAGATACCTCCCCGGTTGGTCCGCACCAAATCGGTGCGCAGCTTGCCCAGCGCGGCCGTGACAGCGGTGGTGTAGTCGTGGCTGCTCTGCATGCTTGTGAGAAACGCGCTGCTCGCGTCGGATTCCGCCGCCACCGCCGTGCTCTGCGGGATCCGAGCTTGCGAACCGATCTGGATCGACTCGTGCCGAGCCTGAGTGTTGATCCCGATTACGATCGGGAAGGTCGCGTTGACCTTGCTCCGGACATCGGTATCGAAGGTCGACTTGCTGGCCGCGTCTTGGGTGGTGGTCCAGATGTACACGCCGACGGGCAGGGTAGCTGCCTCATTCTGCACCACCGTGGCATTCAATACGTGGGCATCGTCCTGGATCTGCACCGTCCCCGCCCACGCCGGTGCCGCCAGGACCAACGCCGCGACCAGCGCCACGATCGCTACTGCCAAGCGCAACAGCAGACGTTGCACGTTGACCTTGGTCACGCTCACCTCGGGCACTGTCCCCTGGACCCTTCGCTGCTAGAACCTACTGAACACGAGCCACAATCCTAGTGCGGGACGGGCCGTCTTGCCCGCCGATGATGCCCGCCTCCCCGCCTCGATGGTCGACTGGCCCCGGTGACGCCCTCAGTCGCCAACGATGACCCCGGCAGCGATATATAACATATCCTATTCTTACTCAGCGTATACGCATGCTCACGCTATGATTCATTACAGAAGAATAACGTAAGTAATTCAGGTTGCGAGGCGTGAGAGTCGGTAGTAAGCCTAAACGTGTGGGAGTTCGTGGCGCGACCGCCTTGGGGGCCGTTGCCGCCGGGCAGAATGATCTTCTGAAGGACCGGATGATCTTCTGAGGGACCGGTTCGACGTTACGTCGACGCGAGCAGGGGAGCGCAACTGCGTCGCCCTGAAGAGGAGTCCCGGGGGAAAACGATTCATTCCCGGGAAGAACGATGGAGGAGGGGCATATGAGGGTCTCAGAAATCTTCTCAACTGGCGGTGGCGGTCGCGGCGGCTGCGGCGGCTGCGGCGGCGGCTGCGGTTACGGCGGCGGCCGGTATGAAAGCCGCGGTTGGTACGGCGGCCACGGCGGCTATGGCGGCCGTGGCCACGACTACTACGAGAGCGGCTACCACCGCGGCGGCCGCGGCCGTGACCGCGAGGAGTTCCTCGAGATTGCTGGTATCGGAATCCTCTAGGGTAGTTCGGCAAGTTATGTGTGGCGGCCCCTGCCCGGCATCAGCCGAGTGGGGGCCGCCTGCCGCCGTTTGAAGAAGACCAGCACAAGCGCAGCGGCTTCGGCTATGGTGCTGTACGTTTTTTCCGGATACCAGCTGCGTCCGTACATGTCCGGTAGCGGGCCGAGGCTCCTCAGGTCGATATAGCGATAAAGCAGCACGGCGCCCAGCGCACTGCCAGCGATCACTACGGCGAACAACGCCACCGCTCGGTACCGGCTGACCAGCACCAACAGGGCGACGAGGACAGCAGCCACCGCCTCGACGCGGAAGAGCATGCCTTGGCTGGTCAGAGCGCGATTCGCGTCGATGTAAGCAGCGAGATCGAGGTGGACACACGCGTCGTAGCCCAATCCGACTGCGACCACGACCCGAGTAATTACCCTCGCCCGCTGGGCGGTGTCGAGGCCGCTGGACGGCGACGATTGCAAGCTCAGTTCACGATCAGCGTGCTCATCATGTACTGGTGGAAGGTGCAGATGTAGGGGTAGCTACCCGGCTTGGTGGGGGCAATGATTTTGCCACGTGTGCACCGGAGATGGTGCGACTATCGAAGGATTTGTCGTTGGCCGTCACGGTGTGCGGCGCCTGATCCTGGTTGATCACTGTGATCGTCGTTCCAGGAGCGACGGTCACGAGGCCGGCATGAACGCGAAATTGTGGATAACGATCGTGTCAGGAGCGCCTGGAGTGACGGCTAGGCCGCCACTCTGGCCCGCAGAGCTACCCGCGCTACCGCCACAACCCAGCACGGCGACCAGCATCGTGAGCACAACCGCGGTTGAACGCAACCGGATCGTGGCGGTGGGCATCATCATTGGGTCACTTTACCGTCAACATGTCCGGCTTGAGCGAATTGCCGATGCCGATGAACGAGTCCGGGATCGGGTATTGGCCCAGGATAAAGTTGAGGATCGCGGCGTGCATGGTCTCCACCGGTTGGATGGTGGCAGCAGTCATAATTCCGCCGGCATCAGCCACGTTCGCGGTGGCGAAGGTGTAGGTCTGCGCAGCGACATTCTCCAAGTTCAGCGCGAGCTTGGCCACGTCAGGCACCGACGTCGCCGCGTTGAGCGTGTTCACCTGATCTTGGGTAATCGACAACGGTGCATCGTTGATGGTGGGTTTGCCCGCTTTGGACAGCACCGCGTTCCAGGCCTGCGCATGGTCGGAGTGCTGCTTCATCGCGGTTTGGATGAAGGTGGCCACCGCTGGCGGCACCGTGCCGAGCTGCCCGGCTCCGGCCTTCTGCAACGCACCGCTGTAGGCGCTGACGGCCAGATTTTCCAACGCCGTCGCGAGCGCCACCACCTTCAGGTCCCCGGTGTAGGTCTCTGGTGGGGGCGGGGGCGGCTTTGGCGCAGAACTCGATGGCTTCGGTGTCCCTGAGGACCCACTGGAGCATGCCGCAGCCGCGCCGAGGGCGACAGCGCCAGCAGCGCCGAGAAAGAAGCCGCGGCGGGTTGAGGGGTTGTGCACGACCTGGCCAAGGTTCACCGTCAGCTCGTCGAGAGCCTTGCGGACCTGCGGGAATGTCGACTCATGTAGGTCATCGAGCCCGCGAGTCAGCTCAGACAGCTCGCGCTCGCTAATCGCCATCTCCGCGCTGCGCGCGCGGCGGGGGAAGATGCTCATCGGATGGCTCCTTCCTCGACCGGAGCGGCCATGGTGGTCGGGTAGAACGAGTCGGGGAAGCCGACGCTGCCTGTTGCGGCGGGCAGCTTCGCGATGTCCGGGGGCAGCGTGATCAGCTGCGGCGCATTCGCTTTGATCAGCGCCTGGGCAGCTAGCAGGATCGCCTTGTGCTGGGATTCCACGCCGGCCACGCTGGCGAACAGCTGCCGCAGCTCCGCGGTGCTGACCAGCCCGACATCCTTGACGTAGGTCTGCGCGGCCACGTCCTCCAGCGTGATCGCCAGCCCAAGGACGTCAGCCGGGCCCTTGAGCTTGGGTACCGCTGCCTTCACCACTTCGGCGTACTTCGGGTCCGACCCGGTCTGAGGTTTACCACCCAGCCGCTGGGCCGCGGCGTTAAACGCCATCGCGTGCTCGCTGTGCTGGCCCATCGTCTTGGTCGCAAAGGCTTTGACAACCGGGTTCGCCGAACTCCCACCAACGAACGGCAACGTCAAAGCGGTCTGATAGGTCAACACCGCGAGGTTCTCCAGGCCGGCCGCGGTCTGCAATGCTGCCACGTCGTCACCAGCCGCAGCCCACGCCGTCGGGCTACTCAGCAGCATCACACCGCCGGCGACGCCGGCCGCGGCGGCTGCGGTTCCCCACCGAGAAGCGTCCCGGCCGGCGGACACACAGGCCTCCCGGGCGGCCTCGACGTAGTCGTTCAGATTCGTCCGAGCAGTGCGCATCGCGTCGGACTGCAGATCGTCCGATTCTTCCAGGAGCTCTCGGAACCTGCCTTCATCGATCTTGTTCTGCACAAAACCTCCAAGCGGCTGGTGGGAGTTCAATCTCACGCGCTGTTACCGGTCGCGTGGAAGGGAGCAGCCTAGCTTTCGCCAGCGCACTCACACCAGTTCGCCCTTAGTCATCACGATCGTGTCACGTTTGACCCGGCCGAGCGCTCCAGCGGCGTCTAGATCGGAGTCAGAACCCTTCTAGATCGGGGTCAGAACCACCTCTCGAGGATGATCGCGAGACCGTCCTCGGAGTTACCCGCAGTGATTTCGTCGGCAGCCTCGAGGACGGCGGGATGGGCATTGGCCATGGCCACTCCGTGCCCCGCCCAGCGCAGCATCGACAGGTCGTTGGGCATGTCACCCAGAGCCAGCACATCGGCCGGCGCGACTCCCAGCTGCCCGGCCAGCCGGGCCAGCCCGGTGCCCTTGGTGACACCGGGGGCGGAAAGCTCGATCAGGCCGTAGCCGGTGGAGTACGTGACGTCGAGCCGGGCTTGTGATGTGGCACCGAGTAGCTCGCGGACCGCAGCGGCCATCAGGTCACTGCTGGCATTCGGCTGGCGGACCAGTAACTTGATCGCCGGTCGGCCGAGAAGCACATCGCGCGGCGCGTCGGCGGAGTCCGCGCCCGGCCAGGGGTGGGTGTAACCCGGTTCGGCGAGGAACTGATCGGCACCGTTCATCGCGGCGCTTGCGGCGGGCAGCTCTACCGCGAGCTTCGCGCCCGGTAGGGCAGTGGCGATCACCTCCGCCGCATCCCTCAGCTGCATTGGATCCAGCGTCACGGTGTAGCTGACCTGGTCGGTCGCAGCGTTGTAGAGCACCGCGCCGTTGGCGCACACCGCTGGCCCGGCGTGGCCGAGTTGTTCGACAATCGGCGGGATCCACCGCGGCGGCCGACCGGTGACCAGTACGAACGGCACCCCAGCGGCCACCACCCGATGCACCGCGGCCCGGGTCCGCTCAGAAACCTGGTCGGTCGGGTCCAGCAAGGTGCCGTCAACGTCGGTGGCGACCAACCGCGGCGTCTGCATGCCTCGACCCTACGTTCCCGGCATATTGGAACCCCATCGTTCGAGCTGTGGCGAACAGCTCCCCAGCTCGCGAACTTCACCACGGAGCTGTCCGGGACCGTGAGCGCAGCCCTGCTGTGGAGTTCGGGAATTGTAGGATCGCAATCCAGCTAGCCCGTGATGACGGGCGCAGATCGGCAAGGTCTAGCACCGTGACAGCACGCCCATATGTTCTGCTCTCCGTGGCGATGTCCGTCGATGGCTACATCGACGATATGCGCGATGCTCGGTTGATGTTGTCCAACGACGAGGACGTCGATCGGGTCGATGAGGTACGTGCCAGCGTGGATGCCATTCTGGTGGGGGCGACCACGATCCGCCGTGACAATCCTCGGTTGCTGCTCCGCTCCGCGGAGCGCCGGCAGGATCGAGTGCGCCGCGGCCTTGCTGCGCATCCCATCAAGGTGACGCTGACCGGTACGGGTGATCTGCACGCCGAAGCACGGTTTTTCACCGCTGGTGACAGCGAAAAACTCGTCTATACGCGCGATCCTGCGGTGGCGGCTCTTCGCGAGGCGGTCGGGAGTGCCGCGACCGTGGTCGGTGCCGGGACACCAGTCGATCTGAGTGTCGTGCTGGACGATCTCGCCGAGCGCAAGGTCGAGTGCCTGCTGGTGGAGGGTGGCGGCACCGTCCATACCCAGTTCCTCACTGCCGGACTCGTGGACGAGATCCACCTCGTGATCGCACCGTTCTTCGTCGGTGAGGCCGGTGCCCCTCGTTTCGTGCGTCCGGGCCGATTCCCCCAGGACGCCGCGCATCCGATGGCACTCGTGGAGACCCGGCAGATCGGCAACCTCGTCCTGCTCCGCTACCTCGACTGCCCTACCAGCGACCAAGCAAGCGGAGTCCTAGGCTCAAAGCCGTGCTGAGACTCGGACTCGCGGTGATCGGTGTGGGCGACATGCCCCGGGCCGTTGCCTTTTGGACGGCGGCGCTCAACCTCGTGGCCTCTGAGGAGTGGCGGAGCGACGACTGGGTCACGCTGTACTACACAGACGGGTCCGGCCGAGCGCTGGGCTTACAGCGCAGCGAGTCGCCTGTGGAGGCCCGTCCGCGTATCCACCTTGATCTGTTCGTGGACACCACTGCTGAGCAGGAAGCCGAGGTCGAGAGGCTCGTCGCGCTAGGGGCAAGCAAGCTCGACTGGGGGCTGTATCCGCCGGAGCCGGACTTCATCGTCCTCGGCGACCCGGACGGCAACGCCTTCTGCATAGTCGACCTCAGCCAGGCGCCATCTGGTGACGACCGTTCGAGTTAGGACCGCGCCGAACGGGCCACCGTCATACTCGCTCTCGTTGCAGTGTTAGCCGGTGAGGGCGTTCAAGGCGGTGTCGACGTCGTTTTCGGTGGAGTAGATGTGAAAGGAGACCCGCAGGTCTCCGGCGCGGGTCGCTGCTCGGATACCGGCGGCGGCGAGTTTGCGGTCAGCGTCGGGAATGGCGGCGGACACGATCGCGCTGTCACCATGGGCTAGGTCCAGGCCGGCGCGGAACCGGTTGGCCAGCGCGAGGTTGTGGGTGTGGATCACCTCCACACCGATCTGTTCCACGACCTCCAGGGCCGGCGCGGTGCCGACCCAGCTGAACCAGGCGGGTGAGGTATCGAACCGGCGAGCCGAGCGGGCTAGCCGCAACGGAAGTCCGTAATAAGAGGTGTGCACGTCCTCACCGGCATACCAGCCGGCGTGCAGTGGGCGCAGGCGATCCCGTAGCCGGTCGCTGACGGCGAGAAACGCACTGCCCCGAGGCGACATCAACCACTTGTAGGCTCCGCAGGCCAGCGCATCGACCCCAGTGGCGGTGACCGGCAGCCAGCCGCACGCTTGGGTGGCGTCAACGATGACGAGCGCGTCGTGGCTCCGGGCGGCCGCCACGATGGCGTCGAGATCGGCGATCTGTCCGGTCGCGGACTGCACCAGGCTGAAAGCGACCACCCTGGTTGAGCGGTCTACCGCGTCGGCGAGCCCGGATACGGGAACTGACTGCACGTCGATACCTCGATCGGCGTGGACTAGCCACGGGAAGAGCAGTGACGTGAAGTCGCCCTCGGCGGTGACCACCCGGGCCCCGTCGGGTACGCCCGCCGCCACTAAGCCGATCAGCTCCGAGACTGTCGCACCGACCGCGACCTGGTCGGTGCGGACGCCAACCAGACGCGCGAACGATTCCCGCGAGCGTTCGGTCGACTCCCCCCACTTTTCCCAGCTCGTTAGTCCTGACCGCCAATCGGCCAGTACGGACTGCACTGCATCCCACGCCGGCGTTGGCGGCAACCCGTAGGTCGCTGTGTTCAGCCAACCCGGCTCGGCAGACCACAGCAGCTGTGCGTCGGCGATCTTCATCCTGGGAAACTATCCGACCACGCCCTCGCAGTCGTTGATGTGTTCCGGAGTTGACAACCGAGCCTCGACACTATTTGTGGCGCTCGGGCTACCGGGGTTGCAGCTTGTAGAGGTGCCGCCGGTGGCAACTGTGCGATAAAAGTTGCCACCGGTGGCACCTCCACAAAAAATCCACCCAACCTCTTCACGGGGCCTATGTGACTCCTGGTGCGGGGAATGGCTAGCAAGGCGGGCCCTCTGAGGTGATCAGTCTTTTCCGGAAAGTACAGCGGCCGCCTCGAGTAGCATCCAACCCGACAGCTGCACCGACAGGTCACCCTCGGGGCGCCCCGGGCTGGGCGGCTGGGC
>JAODNG010000244.1 GCA_025465385.1 Pseudonocardiales bacterium | reverse complement strand
TCTTGCGCCAACGGCCTGGCAGTACTCGGCCGACCACCGCGTACACGGCGACACTGGCGAGCGCAGCACCGAGTACGATGATTACCACCAGCAGGTCCATGTGGGCACTTCCATGGTTAGGAACCGGGCTGTTCTTAGGACGATCGGGTGTTCGTGGACGGTCCGGCGGGCGGCAATCCGTCAACCCATTAGATCGTGCTGGATAATCTCGAACGCGTGAGAATCTACGCTAAATCCACCACGAAACGGGTGGTCCATGTCTGCGGTAATAAAAATCAATAAACTAACGATCAAAGAGGACATTACTGAAAGCAGTAGGTGGCTTCTCAAATTTTTCACGGGTAGGAGCCATGTGAGCGCGATGGTCAGGAGGGCCCCGGCAATAAGGACTTCCCACAGCGCTGCCGGCAATCCCACCTCCACGAGATGTAACCGCTCTCGGCGAGCCTTTACGAAATCGTTGAACTGAGATAAGGTGGCGCTGTATACCGCGTTCTGACCATTCGTTTGAGGCTCGAAGGACGCGAGTCGGTCTTGGAACCTCGTGACGAGAGGAACGGCGCCAGTGGGAATGATCCCGTCGCGCTGAAGGGGCCAGGCTTTCTCGATGACATACCTGATGTAGTCACGCAGGTCCGCCTGAAGCTGTCCCCGGATAGGCTCGGGGTAGGTAGAGACTATACGGTAGAGAGACCCGACCTCCGAGGCCTCCGCTGCTGTCTTCGAGCGAGCGTCCGTGTAGTTGTCATACGCTGCGATGGCCACCAAGGCAAGGAGCAGTCCGAAAAATGCGAACGCGCCTTCGAGAACGATCACTACGTGTTCTTGCCACCCCTCTTCATGAACACGAGGTCCCCGAATTTTTCGCGTGATGAATACCCCTGCGACGGCGAACGAGGCGAAGGTGAAGGCAAAGAGAAGCCCCAGAAGCTCGGCAGGGATGTCGTAGATCCAGTACATAACGGTGTCCTTCCGAGGAACGCTCCCGTCGCATCATTCGGATGGCTTCGACCAGTCTCGCTGTCGGGCTTCGTCGAGGAGGGTTTGGACGATCTGGTGTTCGGGCACGGTCTTGATGATTTCGCCGCGGACGAAGATCTGACCCTTGCCGTTGCCGGAGGAGACACCGAGGTCGGCTTCGCGTGCTTCGCCGGGTCCGTTGACCACACAGCCCATGACGGCGATGCGGAGTGGGACGGGGAAACCCTCGAATGCGGCGGTGACCTGCTCCGCAAGGGTGTAAACGTCGACCTGGGCGCGCCCGCACGACGGGCAGGACACGATCTCCAGCCGGCGGGGTCGTAGACCTAGGGATTCCAGGATCTGGTTGCCGACTTTGACTTCCTCGACGGGTGGCGCGGACAGCGAGACGCGGATGGTGTCACCGATTCCCTCGGCGAGCAGCACTCCGAAGGCGATGGCGGACTTGATGGTTCCCTGAAAGCGCGGCCCGGCCTCGGTGACGCCCAGATGTAAGGGATAGTCGCAGCGCTGCGCCAGCTGGCGGTAGGCGGCGATCATGACGAGCGGATCGTGGTGCTTGACCGAAATCTTGATGTCGCGGAAATCGTGTTCTTCAAATAAGGAGCATTCCCAGAGGGCGGATTCGACCAGCGCTTCAGGAGTGGCGTGGCCGTGTTTGGCCAGTAGCCGGGGATCTAGGGAGCCGGCGTTGACGCCGATACGGATCGGCACGCCAGCGCTGGTGGCAGCAGCAGCGATCTGCGCGATCTTGTCGTCGAATTTCTTGATGTTGCCGGGGTTGACGCGGACCGCGGCGCAGCCGGCGTCGATTGCGGCGAAGACGTATCGGGGTTGGAAGTGGATGTCGGCGATGACCGGGATCTGTGACTTGGCGGCGATGGCGGGCAGCGCGTCGGCATCGTCCTGGCTGGGGACCGCGACCCGCACGATGTGGCAGCCTGCAGCGGTGAGCTCGGCGATCTGCTGCAGCGTGGCGTCGATGTCGGAGGTGCGGGTGGTGGTCATGGACTGCACGGATACCGGCGCGTTACCGCCCACCGGCACATCGCCGACCATGACCTGGCGGGATGCCCGGCGCCTCGTCGGCGGGGCCGGCATATTTGGCAGGACCGGTGCGGGCATGCCCAGCTGAACAGTGTTCATCTCATCTCCTTGGCAGGGACCTTCCCGCGGTGCGTGCTGGCGAGCCGTTTGAGGACCGCGGCGGTGATGCCGGATGCGTCCAGGCCGTGGGCTTGCAGGATCTGATCGCGGGAGGCGTGTGGCAGGAACCGAGGTGGCAGGGCGAAGGTGGCCGCGCAGGTGTCCGCCCCGGCAGCGGCCAGGGCCTGGGCGATCCGGGCGCCGAGCGCTCCGGTAGTGGTGGTGTCCTCGACGGTGAGCACCAGGCGGTGCATCCCGGCGAGCTTGACCAGCGCCGGGTCAAGAGGCGCGATCCAGCGCGGGTCGATCACGGTGACCGGCACGCTGTGGACGGCGAGTTCCTCTGCGGCGGCAAGGCAGGGTTGCGCCATCGGTCCGACGGCGATCAACAAGCCCACGGCAGCGGGGTCGTCCCGGAGAATGTCGCACTGCCCGAACCTGCCGACCGCGTGGATGTCTGGACCCACGGTCGACTTGGGGTAGCGGATCACCGTCGGCCCATCGGTGACGTCGACGGCCTCGCGGAGTAGTTCACGCAGCTGGGTGCAGTCCCGGGGAGCGGCCAGGCGCAGGCCGGGCACGACCGGCAGGATGGCGGCGTCCCACATGCCATGGTGGCTAGGCCCGTCCGGGCCGGTGATCCCGGCCCGGTCCAGCACAAAGGTGACCGGCAGCCCGTGCAGGGCGACGTCGGTGAGCAGTTGGTCAAAGGCCCGGCTGGCGAAGGTGGAGTAGAGCGCGACCACGGGATGCAACCCGCCCAGGGCCAGACCTGCAGCGGAGGTGACGGCGTGCTGCTCGGCGATCCCCACGTCGAATACCCGCTGCGGGAACCTGGCGGCGAATCCGCCCAGCCCGGTGGGGTGCAGCATCGCCGCGGTCACGCAGACCACGTCGGCGCGGTCGACACCGATCGCGACGATCTCCTGCCCGAACACCGACGTCCAGGTCGCCTTGCCGACCGAGCGAGGGTGGCCGGTGCTGGGGTCGATGACGCCGACGGAGTGCAGGCAATCGGTGTCGTCCTGCTCAGCCGGTGGGTAGCCATTGCCTTTCCGGGTGATGCAGTGCACCACGACTGGGCGGCGCAGCGTGGCGGCCCGTCGCAGCGCGCTCTCGATGCCGGCGATGTCATGCCCGTCGACCGGCCCGAGATAGGCCAGCCCGAGATCCTCGAACAGGGCGTGACGGTCCACATCGCTGTGCCGCAACTCGGCCAGATGGCGCGCGAAGCCGCCGACGGTCGGCGAGTAGGAGCGGCCGTTATCGTTCAGCACAATGATCATAGGTCGGTCCGGGGCCGCGCCGATGTTGTTGAGCGCTTCCCAGCACATGCCGCCGGTCAGCGCCCCATCTCCGACGATCGCGACGACCCGCCGGCCGGTGTCACCCCGCAGCGCGAAGGCCTTGACCAAGCCGTCGGCGTAGGACAGGGCGGTGGAGGCGTGCGAGTTCTCGATGACATCGTGGACGGACTCAACCCGCGACGGGTAGCCGGACAGGCCACCAGCTTGGCGCAGGGAGTTGAACTCCGCGCATCGGCCGGTAAGGATCTTGTGCACGTAGGCTTGATGCCCGGTGTCGAACAGCAGCACGTCACGGGGTGAGTCGAACACCCGGTGGGCGGCGATGGTCAGCTCGACCACACCCAGGTTGGCCCCCAAGTGCCCCCCGACGCCGGACACCTTCTCAACCAAGAACGCCCGGATGTCCTGTGCCAGCACGCTCAGCGTTGCAACTGACAGTCTCTTGAGGTCAGCCGGCCCGGTGATACGGCTCAGTAGGGTCATGATCGTCGCACTGCAAGGGGTACGGTAAACCGGATATCCTCACGGGTGGTTTCGCGTTCGACCACGGTGACCGGTCCGAGCTCGGCCAGGGTGGCGATGACGGCGTCGACCAGCCTGGGTGGAGCCGAGGCGCCGGCGGTCAACCCGACCACGCGAACACCGTCGAGCCATTCCGGGCGGATGTCAGCGGCGTCGTCGATGAGATAGCTGGGCGTGCCGTGACGGTGCGCTAGCTCCACCAGCCGCACGGAGTTCGACGAGTTCGTCGAGCCCACCACGAGCACTACATCTGACTCCTCAGCGATCGCCCGCAGTGCGTCTTGGCGGTTGGTCGTGGCGTAGCAGATGTCATCGGAAGCTGGGCCCCGCAGCGCGGGGAACCGGGCCGACAGCGCCTGGATGATCTCGGTGGTCTCGTCCACGGCCAGGGTGGTCTGCGTCAGGTACGACAGGCGCGCCGGGTCGGCGACGGTCAGGTCCGTGACCTCGTCGACCGTCTGCACCAGGACCATCTGATCCGGGGCCTCGCCCAGGGTGCCCTCGACCTCCTCGTGTCCGGCGTGGCCGATCAGGATCACGGTGTCGCCGCGGGCGGCGAACCGACGCGCCTCGGCATGCACCTTGGTCACCAGCGGGCAGGT
>JAODNG010000185.1 GCA_025465385.1 Pseudonocardiales bacterium | reverse complement strand
GTCTGGGCCAGGATCTCCGAGATCGGGAACCGGGACTCCCGGCGGACTGCCATAAAGATGCGCGGCATCAGCGGGAAATGAAAGGCCATGTGGGCTTCGTCGCCGCCCACTGCGGGGTCGCCGAAGTACTCCACTACGTCAGCGGGCCATTGGTTGGCCTCGGCCAGCAACACCCGGTCGGGATACTCGTCGTCGACCACCTTGCGGCAGCGCTTGAGGAATTCATGAGTACGGGGCAGGTTCTCGCAGTTGGTACCCTCCTCCTCGAACAGGTAGGGCACCGCGTCCAGCCGGAAGCCATCGATACCGAGATCCAGCCAGAAGCGCAGCACATCGAGCATCGCCTCGCCCACGGCAGGGTTGTCGTAGTTGAGGTCGGGCTGATGGGAGAAGAACCGGTGCCAATAGAACTGGCAGCGCACCGGGTCATAAGTCCAGTTCGATGTCTCAGTGTCGACGAAGATGACCCTGGCTTCTGGGTAACCGGTGTCCTTGTCGCTCCAGACGTAGAAGCCGCCGTAGGGTCCTTGCGGATCACGGCGGGACTCTTGGAACCAGGGGTGCTGGTCAGAAGTGTGGTTCATGACCAGGTCGGTGATCACCCGGATACCTCGCTTGTGCGCCTCGTTGAGCAGCTCGACGAAGTCATCAACGGTGCCGAACTCGGGTAACACGGCCCGGAAATCGGAGATGTCGTAACCACCGTCGCGCAAGGGGGAGGCGTAGAACGGCGGCAACCACAGGCAGTCGATGCCCAGCCACTCCAAGTAGTCGAGCTTGGCGGTCAGCCCGATCAGGTCGCCGGTGCCGTTGCCGTCGTGGTCGTGAAACGCCCGAACCAGCACCTCGTAGAAGACCGCCCGCTTGTACCAATGCGGGTCAGTAGGAGCGGCCTTCGCGTGATGGAACTCGTCGGCTTGCGGTTCTACCAGGTAGCCGTCGGACAGCACTGCCTCACCGGTGTGCGGGACTCCTTCCAGGCCGGAGTTGGTCTCGGTGCGGAGATCGGCAGACGACATCAGCGGTGACCTTCGTGAGAGGGTGAAGGAGGGTTGTCGCGTGGGCCGGAAGAACACAGCGGGACTGCACCAGTCGTACCGGTCCCAGCCCGGCAATGCAAAAGAAACTTCGCTACCGTCTAGAAAACGACGCTGGCGACTCGGACGTGATGAGAAGGGTGTGCTAGGTGGTGAGTGACCGGGTGCCGGTACGGCGGTTGCCGGCCTGGACCTGGGCCGAGCAACAGCCCACCTGGCGCGATGCCCGCCCAGGGCTGATCGAAGCGGCGCTGAAACGGGCGCAGGCCCGGCCCTCGGGCAACTGGTATGTGCTCGCCGCGAGCCGGCAGGTCCGCGGCGATCGACCTTTTGGGCGGACCATCGCAGGTGTCGAGGTGGTGGCCTGGCGCACCCCCGACGGCGCTTTGCACGCGGGCCCCGGGGAGTGCCCACACCTCGGTGCACCATTGTGCCGGGCTGCCGTGACAGGCGGCGAACTGGTGTGCCGCTGGCACGGCCTCGCGATCGGGGCGCGTGGCGTGCCGGGATGGGACCCGTTGCCCGCCCACGACGACGGGGTGCTGGCCTGGGTGCGACTGGACGCGGTGGGCGGGGAGGATCCGCTGCCCGCACCGGTGCTTCCCCGCCGGCCTGACCCCCAGACCAGCCTGGATGCGGTATACACCGGGATCGGGCGTTGCGAGCCGGAGGACGTGGTCGCCAACCGGCTCGACCCGTGGCACGGCAGCTGGTTTCACCCGTATTCCTTCGTCGGGCTCCGGGTATTAGAGGTTCCCGGCGATGACACTGGGCAGGTTGATCAGTTCGTGATCGAGGTCGCGTTCCGGCTGACCCGGCGGTTCGGGGTTCCGGTGCGGGCCGCGTTCAGTTGTCCCGAACCGCGCACGGTGGTGATGGACATTCTCGACGGCGAAGGCGCCGGCAGCGTCGTGGAGACCCACGCCGTCCCGCTGGGGATCGACGATGCCGGTCATCCACGGACCGCGGTGATCGAGGCGACCATCGCCAACTCGCCTCGTCCGGGCTTCGCCGTTGCCCGCCGCGGCGCGCCGCTGATGCGCCCGGCGATGCGCTGGGCGGCCGCCCGGTTGTGGCGTGATGACCTGGCCTACGCGCGACGTCGCTACGAGTTGCGCACCACCGGACGGTGGCCAGGCTGAGCTTGGCTAGCCGAACCGGGCCGCGGCGGCGCGCAGCGGGGCAAGCCGGCCCCGGACCGGCACCGTCCACAGCGGATGCCCGCGCAATCCCCACTGTCCTAGCAGGGCGTCGGCGGCGAGGAAACCGCTGGTCGCTGCGCGTTCCATCAGCGCGACGGGGAGGTCGACCCGGGTCAGGTCCCCGGCGAGCACCACGTTCGGGTCAGGGGTGGTGACGGTGGGTCGATCGCCGAAGGTCCCCGGGGCGAACAGCGGGCAGTCGGCCCTTACCTCGTGGCGCTCGTCGATGATCGTGGCGGTGGCCGTCTCCGGGTAGACCCGCCGCAGCTCGTCGACGAGCTGGCGCTTGGCTTGCTGTGGGTCTCCGGTCAGCGCGTAGGCGTGCAGTTCCACCACTGACCCCCCGGTGCGCCGGGCCCAGCGGGCCGCTTCCCCCTCGAACCGTTCCAGCACGCTGACGTTGTCCAGCGGCCCGAATCCGCTGGTGCCGAGGAAGCCGGGGCGTTCCGGGTTCACCGGGCGATCCAGCCACAGCCGGGATACCAGGAACGGCGGGGCAGTGCGCAACCGTGCGATGCGGGCCCGCCAGGGAGCTTCGCCGAGCTCCGGTGAGGCGGCGAGCAGCGTCTGCAACCCGGTCACATCGGCGGCGAGCACCACGGCGTCGACCTCCGCGCGGTCCCCGCCGGTGTGGACGGCGAAGGGACGCTCCCGACCCGGTGTCAGCTGCTCGACGGCCACGCCCGCGCGTACCGACACCCCGCGCTCGGCAAGGTAACTGCCCATCGGGTCCCACAGCGACTGCGGGAACGGTTCGGGGGTCACGTCGAACACCAGGCCCTCGGCTGAGCCCAGGAAGTAGATGTGGAACATCGTGGCCAGCTCGGCCGCTGACAGCTCCCGAGGATCGGCGAAGAAGCTGCGGGAAAACACCGAGAACGCCAGGTGCCGGGCCGCATCCGGGAACCGCACCCGCTCCAGGAAAGTCATCGCGTCCTGGTGGTCCAACCGCCGGTAGACCTCTGGCACCGACACGTCGACCAGCGGAAGTGCCGCCACCGGATCGATTCGGGTGACCAGATCCCGCCACTGGAAGGTGGGGCTCAACAGCGCAAACGCCAGCGCGTTCCACGGTGGCGTGCGTGGCAACCCCTGGAAGCTGTCGCGATGGCCGTCGGCGTCGATCAGCGGATAATCCGTCATCGGCACCAGCGCTCGACCCAACGGATCGGCCCGACCCAGCAGCGCTCGCAGGTTGTAGTACTGCCGGAAGAAGGCGTGAAACCCGCGGCTCATCGTGGCTGGGGATCCATCGGCCAGCATGATCGGCCAGCCGCGCAACCGGCCGCCGAGCTGCGGCTCCCGCTCCAGCAGCTGCACTCCCACGCCGCGCTCGGCCAGCGCCACCGCGGCCGCGATGCCGGCGATCCCACCGCCCACGACGGCGACCCGGGGAGGTTGTCCCTCAGGCCGTAGCCGACCAGCCCGTGGCGGGTGCAGTACGGCCCGGCGGTCCCGACCGGGCCGCTGCCCATTACCGCCGCGGTCGGCTGCCGTCACGCCGGCCGCCGGGCTACGACGGTGTGCACGATGCCGCGTTCCCAACCCGGCATTGTCTCGATCCGGGTGTCGACCAGGCCGTGCCCGCGCAACCGCTCGGCCAGCGCGTCGACGGTGTCGAAATGCAGCACACTGCGCCACAGGTACCGGTAGAGCGCAGCCCGGCCGGTGACCACCTTCCCGGCTGGGATGATCACGCTCCAGCACACCGCGGTCCAGATCGCTGCGCTCCGCGCCCGACCGTCGAGTGTGTAGTCGTGCACCGCCAGCGGCGCCCCTGGCGCCAGCTGATCGCACAGCCGGGCCAACACCGGGTCCGGATCGGGCAGGTTGCGCACCAGATACGCCGCGAAGATGCCGTCGAACGGTCCGTGTACCCCGGCGTCGGCGAGCTCCTCGGCCCGAGCGTGTACGAACGACACCCGTGCTGGCCAGTCGGCCTGCCGCGCCTGGGCGAGCATGCCGGCCGATGCGTCCACCGCGGTGATCCTGGCCTGTGGCGCGGCCGCGAGCAGTGCCAAGGTCGACGCCCCGGTGCCGCAACCCAGGTCCAGCAGGTGCAACCCGGCGCCCCCTGCGCCGTTCATGACGCCAGGAATCCGCATCCGGCGGGCGGACCTGGACAGGTTGCTGTAGTAGCCCGGGCTCGCGCCGACCAGCCGGTCGTAAGTGGCCGCGGCGGCGTCGAACTCAGTCGTTACATCCACAGCCGCAGCCTAGCTGTGGGGCACTCACGAGGGGCGCAGCCACAGAATGTGGGCCACCGCCCGCCAGGGTTGAAGCTGCACGAAGTTAGCCTGCCCCCAGGTGTAGGTCTCGCCGCTGACCTCGTCGTATACCAAGAAACGGTCCAACGGGTCCAGGCCCAGCGCCGGCAGGTCCAGCCAGACCATCCCGCTGACCGTGTTGAACGGCTCCAGAGTGACCACGCAGATCACCGTGTCGCCGGTGGCTGGATCGGTCTTGGAATACGCCAGCAGGGACTCGCTGCTCACTAAGTGAAACTGCAGGTTGCGCAGCTGCTGCAGGGCTGGATGCGCCCGTCGGATTGCATTGAGCCGGGTTATCCACGGCTCCAGCGATCGTCCTTGAGCTAACGCGCCGGCGAAGTCTCGGGGACGCAGCTGGTATTTCTCGCTATCCAGGTATTCCTCACTGCCGGGCGCCACCGCGGTATTCTCGAACAGCTCGAAGCCGGAGTAGACACCCCAGGAGGGAGACAGCGTGGCAGCCAGCGCGGCCCGAATGGCGAACATACCCGGGCCGCCCTGCTGTAGTGACTTGTGCAGGATGTCCGGCGTGTTGACGAAAAAGTTCGGTCGCATTTCGTCCACTCGAGAGGCCAGCTCCGTTGCGTACTCGGTGAGCTCCTGTTTATCGGTGCGCCAGGTGAAGTAGGTATAAGACTGGGTAAACCCGAGCCGAGCCAACCCGTAGAGCCGAGCCGGCCGGGTGAATGCCTCGGCTAGGAAAAGCACATCCGGATGGCGGTCCTTGACCTGCCAGATCAGCCATTGCCAGAAGTCCGGCGGCTTGGTGTGCGGATTGTCCACTCGGAAAATGCGTACCCCGCGCTCTACCCAGAACAGCATCACCCGCAGCATCTCCAGATAGCTACCCCGGGGGTCGGTATCAAAGTTGAGCGGGTAAATGTCCTGATAACGCTTGGGTGGGTTCTCCGCGTAGGCGATCGTCCCGTCCGGACGGGTAGTGAACCACTCCTGGTGTTCCTTGGCCCACGGGTGATCTGGTGCGCATTGCAGCGCGTAATCCAGAGCAATTTCCATACCGAGCTCGCGGGCCCTGGCGACGAAGGCCTCGAAGTCCTCGATAGTGCCCAGCCGGGGATGCACCGCATCGTGGCCGCCTTCGGCCGAACCGATCGCCCACGGCGAACCTACGTCGTCGGGCCCGGCGTGCATGGTGTTGTTGGGACCCTTGCGGTGCACCTCGCCGATCGGGTGGATCGGCGGCAGGTACACCACGTCGAAGCCCATCTTGGCGATCCGGTGCAGCTCACCGGTGGCGGTAGCGAAAGTTCCGTGTACCGGGTTGCCGTGCGCGTCCCAGCCGCCGGTGGATCGCGGAAAGAACTCATACCAGGAGCTGAACAGGGCCCGAGGGCGATCCACCCACACCTTGTGCGAACCGCCCTTGGTGATCAGATCACGCAGTGGATCGGCGGTGAGAATCTGGATCACCGGCTCGTCGAGCGCCGGTCCGACGCGCTCGGACAGTGGCAGCTCGACGTCCCGCAGCGCCGCCGCCGCGGCGCTCAGCGTCATTCGGTGAGCCTGTTGGCCGGGCCGGCGAGCCGCTCGTTCCAGCAACCGGGCGCCGGTGATCAGATCATTCTCCAACTCGGTCACCGTCTGGCCGGCGCCGATCTTCACCTCGATCGCGTGCCGCCAGGTCTCCCAGGGATCGGCCCAGCCATCCACCCGGAAACTCCACCAACCCACCTCGTCAGCCACCACGGTCGCGGTGAACTGGTCGAGGCCCGGCGGCCCCGGCTGCATCCGGATCTGGCTACTCGACCCGTTGCCCGGGCCGCGCCAGACCACCGTGGCGCCCACCGCGTCGTGGCCCTCGCGCCAGACCGCGGCGCAGATCGGAACTTGTTCGCCGACCACCGCTTTGCTGGGATATCTCCCGCACGCAACCACGGGCGTCACATCATCGATGGCGATCCGACCACTCACCGCTGTCGCCCCTTTTCCCTCGGCCCTACCCGGTCCCCAGTCTGCCGGGATCAGCCGACCGGTGCGCGTCGGGTGTGACACTCGCGACGTCACCGAGCTGTGCTTCGGAGAAGTCCGGGCCGCCGGATAAAGTCCGCCCATGAGAGCACTGCGCCGGTTCACCGTCCGGGCCCAGCTGCCGGGACCGCTGGCAGCCCTGGAGACGCTGGCCGCCAACCTGCGGTGGAGCTGGCACCCGCCGACCCAGGACCTGTTCGCCTCGCTGGATGAGCACACCTGGGCCGCCGTCAACGGGGATCCGATGCGGCTGCTCGGCGAGATTCCCACCCGTCGGCTCACCGAGCTGGCCGCCGACGAGACGGTGGTGGACCGCACCCAGGCGCTGGCCGAGGATCTGCGCCGCTACCTTGACGATCCGCGGTGGTACCAGCAGCGCGTGGAAGCGCTACCGGCGGCGATCGCCTACTTCTCCATGGAGTTCGGCGTCTCCGAGGTGTTGCCGTTCTACTCTGGTGGCCTGGGAGTGCTGGCCGGCGACCACCTCAAGGCGGCCTCAGACCTGGGGGTGCCGCTGATCGGGGTCGGTTTGCTCTACGGCTCGGGGTACTTTCGCCAGTCGCTGTCGCTGGACGGTTGGCAACTGGAGCATTACCCAGTTTTGGATCCGCAGGGCCTGCCGCTGCACCTGCTGGTTGACGCCGCCGGCGCGCCGCTGCTGGTGCATGTCAACGTGCCCTGTGGACGGGTGCTCAGCGCGCGAATCTGGCGGGCTGACATCGGGCGCGTTCCGCTGCTGCTGCTGGACTCAGACATCGAGGATAATCCGGACGACCTTCGCGGCGTCACCGACCGGCTCTATGGCGGCGACCAGGACCACCGGATCACCCAGGAGATCCTCGCCGGGATCGGCGGGGTCCGCGCGGTGCGGATGTTCTGCCGGCTCACCGGCCATCCCGAACCTGAGGTGTTCCACACCAACGAGGGCCACGCCGGCTTTCTAGGCCTGGAACGGATCCGTGAGCTGATTACTGATGAAGAACTGAGTTTTGACGAGGCCTTGACTGCGGTGCGTGCCGGCACCGTATTCACCACGCACACCCCGGTGCCCGCCGGGATCGACCGCTTCCCGGTCGATCTGGTGCGCCACCACTTCGTCGGATCGTCAAGCGCTGGGTCCTCGAACGACGCTGCACTGCTGCCCGGCGTCGACGTCAACCGGGTGCTGGCATTGGGCGCCGAGGACCACGGCGGAATGTTCAACATGGCGCACATGGGGCTGCGGCTGGCCCAGCGCGCCAACGGCGTTTCGCAACTGCATGGCGCCGTGTCCCGGGCGATGTTCCGTGGGTTGTGGACACAGTTCGACGTCGAAGAGGTCCCGATCGGATCGGTCACCAACGGCGTGCACGGCCCGACCTGGGCGGCGCGTGAACTCGTCGGTGTGCTCGGCGCGTCTGACGATGGCAGTGCGGCCCTGTCGGCGCCCGATTCCGCCTTGTGGGAGCTGCGCTGCATGCTGCGCGCCAAACTGGTGCAAGAGGTGCGTCGACGGGTCCGGGCCGCGTGGTTGGAGCGCGGCGCCTCCGCGCCCGAGCTGGGCTGGACATCGCGGATCTTCGACCCCCAGGTGCTCACGATGGGCTTCGCTCGCCGGGTGCCCACCTACAAGCGGCTCACCTTGATGCTTCGTGACCCCGAACGCCTACGCGCCCTGCTGCTGGATCCGCAGCGGCCGGTGCAGTTGATCATCGCCGGAAAGTCGCACCCCGCTGACGACGGTGGCAAGGCGCTGATCCAGCAGGTGGTGCGATTTGCCGACTCGCCAGACGTCCGACACCGGATAGCGTTCCTGCCCGACTACGACATGTCGATGGCGCGGTACCTGTATTGGGGCTGCGACGTGTGGTTGAACAACCCACTGCGGCCGTTGGAGGCGTGCGGCACCTCGGGGATGAAGTCCGCGCTCAACGGTGGGCTCAACCTGTCGATCCGGGACGGCTGGTGGGATGAGTTTTATGACGGCCACAACGGCTGGGCCATCCCGACTGCCGACGGCGTCGAGAATCCGGAGCTGCGGGACACGCTGGAGGCCAACGCACTCTACGAGCTGATCGCAACGCACCTCGTCCCCGAGTTCTACGACCGTGGCGCCGAGGGCGTGCCGACCAGCTGGGTGACCATGGTGCGGCACACCCTGGCCACGTTGCGCCCGCAGGTCCAGGCCTGCCGGATGGTGCAGGAGTACGTAGAGCGCCTCTACGCGCCGGCCGCAGAATCGGCCGCGGCGATGCGCGCCGACGCCTTCGCCGGGGCCCGCGAGCTGTCGCGGTACCGGTTACGGGTCAGCGTCGCCTGGCCTCGGGTGCGAGTCGCGCAGGTGGACATCTCCGGCCTGCCGGACACGCCGGTGCTTGGCTCGGAGATGACGGTCCGCGCGACGGTGGTGTTGGCCGGGTTGAAGCCGTGCGACGTCGACGTCCAGGTCGTGGTCGGGCGAGTGGACGACCGGGAGGAGTTGCAGGACCCGCTGGTGGTGACCATGCAGCCGGCTGGCGAGGGGGAGGGCGACAGCGACCGATTCGAGGCGACGTTACGGCTGCCGCATGCCGGATTGGTCGGATACACCGTACGAGTCCTGCCGCAGCACCCGCTGATGGCTGTCCCAGCCGAGTTCGGCCTCCTTCACCTGGCCACCTGAGGCCTGGACCACTGTTTATGTGACTGCGGCCTACCCGCGGACCGCGCGGAAGACCAGGACACTCCGGCCGGGAACCGTCATCCGGGTGCCCGGCCGCCGACTTCGCGAATGGGTGGGCACGCCGTCCGGGGATCCGGTGTCCAGCACCGGTTCGTACCGCTCGCCGTACTCTTGATCCGGCAGCGTGACCATGATCGGGTGGGCGCCGGCGTGCAGCACCAGCAGCCACGAGTCGGCGGCCGGCGGCGGCGGGTGGGACCGCACGTCGGTGCCGTCGATCCACATGCCGAGCGTCTGAAGATCGCCGTCTCGCCAGTCGCCGAGCTCCATGGGGCGCCCGTCGGGACGAAACCAGACCAGGTCTGGCGCGCCGCCAGGAGTCGTGCGGCCCTCGAAGAACTCTGGTTGGCGCAACGCGGGCGTCGTGGTGCGCAGCGCTAGCAAGCGGCGAGTGAAAGCGGTCATCATCTCGCTGTCCGGATCGGCGGACCAGGCCAGCCAGGAGGTTTCGTCGTCGAGCCGGTAGGGATTGTTGTTGCCGCCCTGGGTGCGCCAGCGCTCGTCGCCGGCCAGCAGCATCGGGGTGCCGGTGGACAGCACCAGAGTGGCCAGCAGGTTGCGCGCCTGGCGCCCGCGCAGACTGCGCACTGCCGGATCGCCGGTTTCGCCCTCGACACCGCAGTTCCAGGAACGGTTGTCATCGGTGCCGTCAGCGCCGTGCTCACCGTTGGCCTCGTTGTGTTTGCGATTGTAAGAGACCAAATCCCGCAGCGTGAACCCGTCGTGAGCGGTGATGAAGTTGATCGATGCCCACGGCCGCCGCCCGTTCGCCGCGTAGAGATCTGAGCTGCCCGCCAGCCGGGAGGCGAGCTGGCTGACGCCGGGAACGCCACGCCAGAAGTCACGCACGACGTCGCGGTAGCTGCCGTTCCACTCACTGAAATGCACACCGAACCCACCGACCTGGTAGCCGTCGCGAGTGGCGTCCCAGGGCTCGGCGATGAGTTTGCGGGTGCGCAGTAACGGGTCGGAGACAATCGCGGTGAGCAGCGGGGCGGCTGGATCGAACGGGCCGCCCCGAGGGCGCCCCAGCACACTGGCCAGGTCGAAGCGGAACCCGTCGACACCCAGCTCGGAAGCCCAGTACCGCAGCGCGTCGGTAACCAGCGCAACCACTGTGGTTGAGCCGCTGTCCAGGGTATTGCCGCAGCCGGTGAGGTCATGCCGGAGGTAGTAGGCGGGCGCGTCTAACCCCCGGTAGGCGAGGGTGGGCCCGTCCACGCCAGCCTCGCACGTGTGGTTGGCCACCACGTCGACGATGACCTCCAAGCCCGCGGCGTGCAGCGCGGCCACCATCGTGCGAAACTCCGCCACCTCTTCGCCGGGCACTGCAGCGTATCCCGGATGCACCGCGAGTAGAGCCAGCGGGGAATAGCCCCAGTAGTTCGTCATCCCAGCGCGCAGCAGCAGCGGCTCGGGGCAGAATGCGGACACCGGCAACAGTTCCACGGCGGTGACACCCAGCTCGGTGAGGTAGGAGGTCACCGCGGGGTGGGCTAGTCCGAGATAGGTGCCACGGTGATCGGGAGGCACATCTGGATGGGTACGGGTAAAACCGCGCATGTGCAGCTCGTAGAGCACCGTCTGCTCCCATGGCACGTCGGGTCGGGTGCCGGTGTCCGGGCCGCCACGGGCAGTGACCACCGATACGGGGACGCTGCCTCGCGAGTCGATAGCGGAGCGTGGGCCGGCGGGATCGTCCTGGTAGCCCAGCGCGGCCCGCAGATCGGTCACGCTGCCCTCGATCCGCAAGGTGTAGGGGTCGATCAGTAACTTGGCGGGGTTGCACCGAAGACCACGCGACGGATCCCACGGCCCGTGGACTCGGTAGCCGTAGCGCTGCCCGGGGCCCACCCCGGTCAGCAGCCCGTGCCACACCCCGAAGGTGTGTTCCGGCAGCGGCACCCGGAGCTCCCCGCCATCCGCGGACAGCAGGCAGACCTCGACAGCCTCGGCGACCGAGGAAGCCACCGCGAAGCGCACCCCGCCGCCCTCGGCGTGTGCGCCGAGCGGAAATGGTCGGCCAACTTGGGGGCTGCTCATGGACAGTTATCCTGCCTGGCCGGTCCGACATCCAGCCCTGCTGTTCCGATCAGCACAATGGCGGGGTGAACGCGGGGGATCAGACACCACCTGACAACGAGACCGATCTCGTCGTGCAGATGGACGGCGTAGGCGTTCGGCGCGGCGCTGCCACGCTGCTTCACCGGGTGGACTGGCGGGTAGAGCTGGACGAGAAGTGGGTCGTTCTGGGACCCAATGGCGCCGGCAAGACCACTCTGCTGCGGTTGGCCGCGACTGAGCTGCACCCGACCTGCGGCCTCGTGCACGTCCTTGGGGAACGGCTTGGTCACACCGATGTGTTCGGGCTCCGTCCACGGATCGGGTTCTCCTCGGCGTCGCTGGCGTCCCGGATCCCCGGTGACGAGGTGGTGGCCGACCTCGTGGTCAGTGCCGGCTACGCGGTGCTCGGACGGTGGCGCGAACGCTACGAGGCTGTTGACAGCGCACGGGCCACCGGGCTGTTGGCAGCCCTCGGGATGGAGGGGATGGTGCAGCGCCGCTTCGGCACCTTGTCCGAAGGAGAACGCAAGCGGGTGCTGATCGCCAGGGCGTTGATGACCGATCCGGAGCTGCTGTTGCTCGACGAGCCCGCGGCTGGGCTGGACCTGGGCGGCCGGGAGGATCTGCTGAGCCGGCTGGCCACCTTGGCTGCCGATCCAGACGCTCCCGCGACAGTGCTGGTGACCCACCACGTCGAGGAGATCCCTCCCGGATTCACCCACGCCATGCTGATGCGCGACGGTGCGGTGGTCGCCCAGGGTTTGCTTGGTGCCGTGCTGACCGAGGACAACCTGTCGAAGACGTTCGGCGTCGATCTAGTACTACGCCGTTCCGGGCAGCGTTACTTCGCACACCGCGCGGCTACTCAGTAGTTCCCACGGATGTAGTAACGTAGTCGCTGTGAGTAGCATCACCAGTGAACCGGGCTGCACGCGGCCTGGACCGTGGAGGGGAAGGCCATCATGATAGGTCTCATCGTCGCGCTGCTCGTCATCTGGCTGATCGTCGCGTGCATCGGGATCGCCATCAAGGGTCTGCTGTGGCTGTTCGTAGTCGGGCTCATCTTGTTCGTCGTCACGACCGCCTTCGGGGTCTTCACAGCCAATAGGTGAGGTGGCCCATCGGGCAGCGCGCCGCCTGGGCTAGCGTGCGCAGGGTGTCGGACGGACCGGACCTCAACCCGCACAACCTGCTCAACATCCTGCTGCACCATCTCGAGGTGCCCGCCGCTTTCATTCCGGGAGCTGTTCTCCTGGGCGGATTAGCCTGGTGGCTGGCGCCGCGTCGGGGTTGGGCTCAGGTGCCGGCGATGCTCGCCGGCTGCGCCCTGGCGCTGGTATTGGCGCTGACCGTGGTGCGGCCGTTCGGACACTTCACCGTGGGTGGCCTCAACCCGCTGACAACGCTGCGCGAGTGTTCGGTCGGCAGCCTGTCGTTGGCGCATCTCTACGAGCAGTTCAACGTGGCGATGCTGGTGCCGTTTGGGATTCTCGGCATGCTGGCAACTCGTCGTCCGTTGCTCATCGTGACATCCAGCGCGATGGTCAGCGGGTTCGCGGAGTTTGTGCAGGGCGCTACCGGCGGCGGCGAGTGTCAGGTCCGCGATCTTGTGCACAACACGGTGGGCGGCGTCCTCGGCGTGCTGCTGGCCGTGTGGATTCTGCGGCTGCGGGCGCGGCAATCGGCCGGCATCACCGAAGAGCTCGGAGTCGGTGCAGGATCATCGCGTTGAGCGACGTCAGGTCGGCGTCGCAAGCCACCTGCACGGGCCGTTCTGGACCGTTGCCGGACTGCACGGCACCGCGGTCGCATCCGTGCTCGCAGACCACCTGAAGGGCCATCGGACTGGTTGTCAGCGTGCCCGGCACGGTGGCTTCCAGCACAGCCAACGAGTCGTGCAGCGCCATCGGTGTCGATCGCTGTTGCCGGCAATGTTCGATGATGCCGGCCAACGCCGCGCAGCGCGCTCCGGCCGCCGCCACCTCCACGAGCCAGGCACTGTCGATCGTGGCTCGCTGGGTCACATTCAATGGCACCAGCGTGGTCGCCACGTCCTCCTCCACGAGCACCCGGCGGGCGGCTTCGGGATCGGAACCGATGTTGAACTCGGCCGGTGAACCGCCGAGGTTGCCACCCATGATCACGATACGACCAATCCGGGGCTTTACCTCCGGGTGCACGGCGAGCAGTAGCGCGATGTTGGTCAGCGGTCCGATGGCCACCAGGGTCACTGGGGCCACCGCGCCACGCAGCAGAGTGGCCATCAGGGGCACCGCGCCGAGAGCATTGACTGGTCCGCTGGGTTCCGGTAACAGCTCGGCCTGCCCGCAGAGGCCGTCTCGACCATGCCAGCGATCGGTCCGCTGCGGCGATGGGTACACCAGCGGTCGCGCGGCGCCGGCGGCCACTGGCAGGTTGCCGAGCCCTGCCAGGGTCCGCAGTCGCAGCGCGTTGGCGGTGGTGACCTCCACGGCGGCGTTGCCGAACACTGTCGTCACGGCGAGCAGCTGCACCTCCGGGCTGGCTGCGGCCAGCATCAGCGCCACCGCGTCGTCTACTCCTGGGTCGGTATCGATCATCATCGGTACGGTCACCGGGCAAGCACCTCGTCGATCTCGGCGGCGGTCGGCAGGGAGGGTTGAGCACCGGGCCGGGTAGCCGCCAGCGCGCCTGCAGCGCAGGCCCGGCCGAGCAACTCGGCATCCGGCAGTCCGCGCAGTAGACCTGCGACCGCAGCGCCGATGAACGCATCACCGGCAGCGGTGCCATCCACGGCGTTGACCGACGGGGGGACCGCAGTCGCGACTTCGATGGCTTCGCGAAGCAGCACCGCACCGCGCGGTCCGTCGGTGATGGCAACGGCTCGGGCCGCGTGCAGAGCGGGTAGTGCGGCGTATTCCGCACGATTGACCACCACCAAGTCGGCGCGCCGCAGCACGTCGGTCGGGACCGCGCGGGTCGGCGACGCGTTGAGCACGAACAGCCCGGTGGCGTGTCGGGCAGCGGCGGCCACGGCTTGCTCGGGCACCTCCAGCACGGTAAGCACCGCTTCGGCGCCGGCCACGTCCTGTGCGTCGACCTGCAATGCTGCGTTGGCGCCGGGTACCACAACGATGGTGGTCTCGCCCGCGGCATCGACGGCGATCAGCGCCAGACCGGTCGGCTCGGTGACCTTCTGTAGCCGGTCCAGACCCACACCCTCGTGGCGTAACAGCTCCAGCGCGGTGTCGGCCTCCGGGTCGGCCCCCACCGCGGCGATCAACTGCACTGGTAGCCCGAGGCGGTGAACAGCCAACGCCTGGTTGGCCCCCTTGCCTCCGGGCACCCGGGTCAGCCCGACAGCGGTGAGGGTTTCACCTGGCCCAGGCAACCGCGGCAGTGCGGCCACCAGATCGAGGTTGACGCTGCCCACCACCGTCACGCCCACGGGCCTCATCCCACCACGCCGTGGACGGCACCCGTAGTTGGCGCCTAAATGGTGGCGGTGAGAAGTGTGTCGAGGTGATCGGCGATCTTGGGTTCGGTGTCGACGCCGAAGGTATGCGCGACTCGCAGCAGGGTGGTCGCCAGGCCGTTACTGATCTACAGAGGTACGGAAGAATCGCTGCCGCGTGCTCGGATCTTCTGCGACCATGCCACTCTGAAGCATTTTGTCGGTGGCGGTGTGGTGGCTTGTGCAATAGACGGAACGGTCCGTCACGGCATCGATAATCGTCTTGCCGGCGACAATCGCGCCGCACCCGGTGCGACCTGCGTTACCGCGGGGCCTCGGTGCATGCCGCCGATCAGGGTGGCGGTCGAGTGGGAGTAGCCTTCGCAACTCTTAACCGGCGGATGACAGACCCTGGATGCCGCCAACCCGCGGGAGGCACCGTGACGACAAAGAATCCGAATGCGATTCTGCGGAATATCCGATCTTCGATGGCCGCGTTGTGCCAGGGCAGTCCGGCCGCCACACCGCCCGGCGTGCACGATCTCATCCAGGCCATCAAAGACCTGGATAACCACCTGTCCTGGGGCGGGACTCCACCCGACGAGTGGCGCAGTGCCCCGTTCGCGCTTCCCCCGGCGCGGGTGTCGGACACCGGGATCCATCATGTACGCCTGCGCGGAACACCGTCCCCCGGGCCCGATCCAGTCGAGGACATCATTCGCCGGATGTGATGGTCGGCGCAGCACCGGCACGCTACCTTCGGAAGCATGGCGACCGCCGGTCCACCGTCGTGCGTAGTGATCCACTGCACCGGTCACCGGAGCGACCCGCAGCACGAGCTGTGTATCAAAGGCAGTGATGGGCTCTGCCCGGTGCCGGTGTGCGTCGTTCACCACGGCCGAATCGAGCAGGGTGAACCGTGGCTGTGGGTTCCCTGGCAGCGGTTGAAGGGTGCCAGTTCCGGCTTGTCAGAAGGATGCATCCTGATGGGCGAGGAGTTGGCCGGCTACGGTCTCGTTGTCGACGTCGACGTCCGGATGAGCAACGGCCTGGTCTTCAGCGCTGACCTCGCCGATGGCCGGGAGACGACGACGTTGGCCATCGATGGTCGGGTATTCGGCATGAATCAGCCGGTCTCCCTAGAGCTGGTCCTCGGGCCGGAGACGGTCGCGCATCTCAAAGAGGCGCTGCGTTTCGTCCGGCCCTGAGTTGTGGGCCTACGCCAGGGCCGCCAGGTAGCGGACCGCGGAGATGCTCGGCAGGAAGCAGTAGGCGCCGCCGCGAGTGGTGACGAATCGAGTGAGTCCGTGCAGGATCAGAGATCCTTCCGGCCGCGGTATCGAGAAACTTCCGGCCCCGTTGCCTTGGGCGCCGATCAGTGGATCATTGGTGCGGCCCAGTCCGGCGGTGAAGATCCCGTCGTTCGCCCATTGGGTCATGAGGAATTCGAACTGATCGC
This sequence comes from Pseudonocardiales bacterium, assembly GCA_025465385.1. Taxonomy (GTDB): domain Bacteria; phylum Actinomycetota; class Actinomycetes; order Mycobacteriales; family Pseudonocardiaceae. The sequence continues at coordinate 11,767 of JAODNG010000185.1, read as the reverse complement.
GCAGGCTGACCCCGATGAACAAGCCGAGCAGTCCTCGAGCTTCGCCGTCCCTGGGACGTGACGGGTCATGCGCCGGACCGTAGGGGATCCCGCGCCGGATGATACGGTGTAGATGACCGCCATCGCCGGCGACGCGTTGTCCGCGTGGATTCATCCGGCGGATGTGCGATCCGATCGGGCACCGGTGACCCCACTCGTCGCCGCCCTCTCCGGTGTAGTCGAAGTCGTTCAATGCTTCGGGTGGGATCGGCGGCTCGGGTGTGTCGGTGTCAGATGAGAGAACCAGCGGGGTGCCGTTGCGCCAACGTCCGCATAGTTTGGCTTCAATCAGTTCTTTCGACAATCCGGTCGCCGATGCGTGCTGGGTCACGAATTCGGCAAACGCGTCGACGTCTTGTTCGAGTACCCGAAATGCGGCGAAGCTGCCGTTGACGCCCAGCTCGGGCGGCTCCGGTACTGGATAGCTGAATTGGTCGAACTGGCTGGGATATCCGAGCAGGAACTCGCCTACCGGAGCTCGCGGCAGGTGATCCGGCAGTCCAGCCAGCGGAACACCGTCGATGGTGGGTTGGGATAAGCCGTCACGGTAACCGAAGTGCGCGGTATCGTCCGGCAACGCCGCGCCGTCGTGGCGGCCCAGCTCCACACAGCTGGCGGACCAGGCCTGTTCTAGTCGCTTCGTTGCCGCGTCGAGCGCGTCACTGGACTGGGCGGACAGCATCAGCAACAGGTGCAGCCCGGGATCCACCAACCACGGCAGCCATTGGTCAGGTGCGCTGGTACCGACGTCGCCCACGCTCACCGCACGCTGCACCGCACCCGCGCGGTATTCCACAGGAAAACTGTTCAGGGACGCTCGCGACACCCCCAGCGCCGCGAGGCCGGTAAAGGTGATGCCCAAGTTCACGCAGATTTCTGGTTTCGCTGCCCAAGGTTCTGCAGTGGTCATGGACGGTACCGCCGGGTCACTGTCAACCAATGCGCCCAGAAGGGCGCCGGCGCCCTTCGGCTCGCGAACGGCCAGGCCGAAATACCGGGCCACTGGCATGGTATAACCCCTGAGGATGAATCCCTGCACCTCCGCGAGCTCGACGGCTACCATTTCGGTACTCCTTCCTAAGGTATTCAGCTCGAGGCGCTGACCGGCCCGAGAATGTCGAGTACTGTGCGCTCGGGATAGGCGCTGTAGAAGGTCCCGACGCAACCAACGTCGACGCTGTGGACGTAGTCGAGAAACTCCTGACGATAAGTCTGGACAGGCACTGGGGGAGCACTTTCCACATGCACCATAAGAGCGTTGAAAACGTCGCCGATAGTGTCGATAAACTCGTTGATGTATACCGCGAAGTCGCCATCGTAGGTGGTGATCACTCCCAGTTGATCATTGCCCAGGAATGCGAATCGGGCGAAGTGTACCGTGCCGATTCTGTTCAGCGCGATGGTGACTGGATTCTGCTCCGGCGGCAAAGACTGAAAGTGCGCGATGAGCCGTTGAAGTGCAGCGTAGTCTTCCGGAGACTTCGCTTTCATCACCATAGTCAACGGGTTCTGGACGGGCTGCGGTGGTTGCTCAATCAAGGAATTTTCCTCTCCGGTGGTCGGTTGGTCGATCAGCATCAGGATTAAGAGCGGGGGGTTAGGCCACGTTCGTCGAGCCTGCGCCGCAGCTGGGTGAGGGCCCGCGCCCGCGTGGGTCCGATGCCGCCGGCTGGGATTCCAGTATTCCGAGCGACCTCGGCGTACGGTCGCGGGCTATCGAAGAACAGCTCGCGGAGAAGCTTTTGACGGCGGGGTGACAGCGTCGCGATAAGGCTCCACAGCAGCCGCGCCGTGTCTGCGTCAATCGCGTGCTGCTCCGGGCCTACGGATGGGTCAGCCAGCTGCTCTATCGCCGCGTGCGGTGGCGCGATGTGCTGTTGCTGCTGGCGCAGGATGCGCAGGCACTCCCGGCTTGCGGTGGTCGCCAGCCAACCGGCGAGCTGCTCGGGTAGCAGGATCCGATGGCAGTTCTCCGCCAGCCGTAACCAGGTCATCTGCACCGCGTCGTGGGCGTCGGCGTCCTGCAGTCCGAACGAGCGCACCTTCCCGATCACCACTCCCCGGTACCGGTGCACGATCTCCTCCCATGCTCTGGGATCTCGGTGGCCCGCGCGCTGAAGCAGGTCAGTGACGCTCAGGCTGGCCTCAGCTGGGCTGATGGCGGTTGTCATTCGGATACCCCCGGTGCCGCGTGGGTGGGCGGTGGGCACGGAGCGTGTGCCCAGGTATTGATCAGTCAGCGTGACGTTCTGGAGTACGTTGTAAGCTAAACGTACGTTGTACAGCTAGGTGTACAGTGTTATAGTGGGCTTCACAAGCTGCTATAGCCCAATCGGGTATACGTTGTACGTATTGCGGTAGTGGCTACGAGGAGGGATCAAGGTTGACCGACCAATCCAGCGTCCCCGGCCGCTCTGACCCGACTACCTGGGTCGGCATCGACGCCAGCAAGGACTACACGCGTCCACCCCCGCTGTCGCGGGCCCGAGTCGTGCGGGCCGCGCTGGGCCTAGTCGACGAGAAGGGTCTGACTGCCCTGACGATGCGGGCGCTGGCCACTGAGCTCGAAGTCTCGCCGATGGCTCTGTACAACCACGTGCGGGACAAGGACGAGCTGGTCGACCTCATGGTCGACCTGATGCTTGCCGAGGTAGACACCTCAGTCACCGAAGGCGACTGGTTAACCCAACTTCGTGCCCTGGTGCGCAGCTACCACCAGGCCTTAGCGGCCCACCATGAGCTGGCCCGGGTCTACAGCGTTCGAGTCAGGATCGGCCCGCACGGCCTACTGATCATGGAGCGGACGGTTGCCCTCCTGCTTGAAGCGGGATTCTCGCCTGCCGAGGCGTCCGACGCCTTCTTCGTCCTGTTCATCTACACCGCTGGCTTCCAACAGATAGGCGACATCGTTCCCCGGCGCGATAGCGCAACTCGGGAGGAGACCGGCTATTACCCGCCGCTTCCACCGCAGCAGATCCCGTCTATCACCGCGGTGAGCCAGCACCTGAACGGCCCACACCGGCCGGGCCGCTTCGACTATGGCCTTGACCTTCTACTTGCTGGGTTGCAGGTTAAAATGGCTCAGCCTGAGAAGGTCGCGACTGCGCCGCAGTAGTGAGGGCCGTCACCCCGCTGCGTATCTACCGATCGGTAACATTGTGGTCATGAACATCGTGGTTCTGATCAAACAGGTGCCGGATACCTGGTCCGCGCGCACCCTGGCCGCTTCCGACCACACCCTTGATCGGGCCTCGGCGGACGTCGTCCTGGACGAGATCAACGAACGCGCGGTCGAGGAGGCGCTGAAGATCAAGGAGGCGGACGATGGTGAGGTCACCGTCGTCACGATGGGGCCCCAGCGGGCCGCCGACGCCATCCGCAAGGCCCTGTCGATGGGTGCGGACAAGGCGGTGCACCTGTCCGACGAGGGCCTGCACGGGTCCTGCGCGGTCCAGACCGCCAAGGCGCTGGCCAAAGTCATCGGCAGGCTCGGCGACGTCGACCTCATCATTGCCGGCAACGAGGCCACCGACGGCACCGTGGGCGCCATTGCGGCGATGGTCGCGGACGTGCTCGGGTTGCCGGAGCTGACCCATGCCCGCAAGGTCACCGTCGAAGGACGCACGGTAACCGTGGAGCGGGAGACCGATGACGCGATCACGGTCCTGCGGGCTGATCTGCCGGCTGTGATCAGCGTGAACGAGAAGATCAATGAGCCGCGCTACCCGTCTTTCAAGGGGATCATGGCGGCGAAGAAGAAGCCGGTTGCCACCTTGTCATTGGCCGATGCGGCCATCGAACCCAACGCTGTCGGGTTGGCCAACGCTGCCTCGACGGTGATCGAGTCCACGCCGCGCCCGCCGCGGGCGGCCGGGCAGATCATCACCGACGATGGCGACGGCGAGGCCAAGCTCGCCGAATATCTCATCGGCCAGAAGCTGATCTGATCGGCGCAGAGGAGAACCGTCATGGCAGAGGTCCTGGTCCTCGTCGAGCACTCCGGCGGCGAGGTCAAGAAGGTCACTAACGAACTTCTCACGGCAGCAGCGACGCTGGGTGAGGCGTCCGCTGTGGTGGTCGGCACTCCTGGCACCGCAGCCAAGGTCAAGGACCGGCTGGCGGCTTACGGCGCCGCGAAGATCTACGTTGCCGAGTCCGATGACGTGGACGACTACCTCACCGCTCCGGCCGTCGGCGTGCTGGCGGCGCTCGTGGAGTCGGCCGAGCCGGCCGCCGTCCTCATCGCCTCCTCGCCGGACGGCAAGGAGATCGCCGGCAAGCTTGCTGTCCGTACCGGATCGGGACTGCTTTCCGATGCCGTCGAGCTGGCCGCCGACGGCACCGCCACTCATTCGGTCTTCGGCGGCTCCTACCTTGCCAAATCCAAGGCCACCACGCCGGTCGCGGTGATCACCGTCCGGGCCGGCGCGATCCAAGCGGCCGAGTCACCGGGTGCGGCCGCCGAACAGACCGTCGAGGTGCCCGCGGTGAGCGCAACGAGGACTGCAAAGATCATCGAACGTAGACCCATCGAGGGTGGGGACCGCCCTGAGCTCAGTGAGGCCAGCGTCGTGGTCTCCGGCGGTCGTGGCGTCGGCTCGGCTGACAACTTCGGGGTGGTGGAGAAGCTCGCCGACTCGCTCGGCGCCGCGGTCGGGGCCTCCCGAGCAGCGGTGGACTCCGGCTACTACCCGCACCAGTTCCAAGTCGGGCAGACCGGCAAGACCGTCTCGCCGCAGCTCTACGTCGCGCTCGGCATCTCCGGCGCGATTCAGCACCGCGCTGGCATGCAGACGTCCAAGACCATCGTCGCGGTCAACAAAGACCGAGAGGCCCCCATCTTCGAAATCGCCGACTTCGGGGTCGTAGGCGATCTGTTCACCATTGCCCCGCAACTCACCGACGAGGTCGTCAAGCGCAAGGGCTGATGCGCCGTTGTGAGTGCAATCGGACGCAGCGATCAAGCCAAGATCGGCCGTATGTGGCGGCCGTCGGAGGTGCGTGGAATCGTTGGGGATGTGCCAGGGAAGGCAACTCTGGCGAAAGGTTGCCATCGGTGGCAACTCCGTGAGCTGCAATAGTCCTTCTCCAGATTCTCACGGACGGTGACATCTAGGACCTCCTGCTGGAGGTCCGGGCCGAGCGCGGCGGCGGACGTGGTGAGCGGCCCGCACCGCAGCCTCGGCGGGCGCCGTTAGGCTGGGGCCTCGATGACCTACCTCGACCATGCCGCCACGACGCCGATGCTGCCGGAGGCGGTGGCAGCGATGAGCCAGGCACTGTCCACCTTGGGCAATGCCTCGTCGCTGCATGGCTCGGGCCGGCGAGCGCGGCGCACCGTGGAGGAATGCCGGGAGAGCATCGCCGACGCGGTAGGTGCACGCCCGTCTGAGGTGGTGTTCACCGGGGGCGGCACGGAGGGCGACAACCTCGCCGTCAAGGGGCTGTTCTGGCAGCGGCGGGGCGCCAACCCTCGCCGCACCCGGGTACTAGCCTCCACCGTCGAGCATCACGCCGTGCTCGACGCGGTGTCGTGGCTGGCCGATCACGAGGGCGCCGAGGTGGGTTGGCTCGAGGTCGACCACCACGGCCGGGTGCACCCGGAAACCCTCCGCGCCGCGCTGGCCCGGGACCCGGGATCGGTGGCCCTGGTCACCGTGATGTGGGCGAACAACGAAGTGGGTACCGTGGCGCCGGTGCGGGAGCTTGCCGAGGTCGCCGCCGGCTACGGGGTGCCGCTGCACAGCGATGGCGTGCAGGCTGTCGGCCAGTTGCCGGTGCACTTCGGCCGATCTCAGGCCGCTGCTCTGACTCTAACCGGGCACAAGCTGGGCGGCCCTTATGGAGCCGGGGTGCTGTTGCTGGGCCGGGAGGTCGCAGCGACTCCGCTGCTGCACGGCGGTGGGCAGGAGCGCGATGTGCGCTCCGGCACGCTGGACGTTCCGGCGATCGTCGGGTTGGCCACCGCGATCCGCCACGCTGTGGCTAACCAGCCACAGACGACCATCGGGCTCGCGGCGCTGCGAGACGAGCTGGTGGACGGCATCCTGGCCAAGGTGCCCGATGCGGTGCTCAACGGGGATCCGGGTGACGGCCTGATCGACGACGGTCCGTCGCGACTGCCGGGTAATGCCCATTTCACTTTCCCCGGCTGCGAAGGCGACTCGCTGCTGATGCTGCTTGACGCCCGGGGCATCGAGTGCTCCACAGGAGCGGCGTGCACCGCCGGTGTGGCGCAGCCGTCACACGTCTTGCTGGCGATGGGAGCCACCCCGGCCGCTGCTCGCGGCTCGCTGCGCTTCTCCCTCGGGCGCACCTCTACTCCCGCGGACGTGGCTGAGGTTCTCGATGCCATCGAGCCGGTCGTCGCTCGGGCCCGGGGGGCCGGATTCCGGCGGGCGGTGGTGTCGTGAGGGTCTTGGCGGCCATGAGCGGCGGGGTGGATTCCTCAGTGGCGGCCGCTCGGGCGGTCGACGCCGGGCATGAGGTGGTCGGGGTGCACTTGGCGTTGTCGGCGCAACCAGGCACGCTGCGCACCGGAGCACGCGGGTGCTGCACGAAAGAGGACGCAGCCGACGCGCGACGGGTCGCCGACGTCGTCGACATCCCGTTCTACGTCTGGGACTTCGCGCAACAGTTCACCGCCGACGTGGTGGACGACTTCGTCGCCGAGTACTCCGCCGGGCGCACCCCCAACCCGTGCCTGCGGTGCAACGAGCGGATCAAGTTCACCGCGCTGCTGGATCGGGCGCGGGACCTCGGCTTCGACGCGGTCTGCACCGGTCACTACGCGCGCCTGGCCGACGGCGTCTTACGCCGGGCTGTGGACGCTGGCAAGGACCAGTCCTACGTGCTCGCCGGGCTCACCGCCGAGCAGCTAGCGCACGCGCTTTTTCCGATCGGCGACACGGCCAAGAGCGAGATCCGGGCCGAGGCGACGCGCCGCGGCCTGGCCGTCGCCGGTAAGCCGGACAGCCACGACATCTGTTTCATTCCCTCGGGTGATACCCGGGCATTTCTGGCCGGCCGGCTGGGCGCCCGGCCCGGAGAGCTGGTCGACGGGCAGACCGGCGAAGTCCTCGGCCAGCATCAGGGCGTGCACGGCTTTACCGTTGGCCAGCGTCGCGGGCTGGGATTGAAACAGCCAGCTGCCGATGGCCGACCACGATTCGTCCTGGGGCTGGAACCGGCCACCGGCAGGGTGCGGCTGGGATCCGCGCAGCACCTCGATGTCGGCGTGATCGAAGCGGACCGTCCGGTGTGGGCGGCCGATGCGCCAGATGGTCCGCTCGAGTGCATCGCGCAGGTCCGGGCGCACGGCGGGTGTGCGAGCGGGGTCGCTGAGGCCGTCGGCGGTGGCGTGCTGGTGCAGCTTCGGGAGCCGCTGCGCGGAGTGGCACCTGGCCAGGCCGTCGCCCTATACCGGCCAGACCCTGGTGGCGATGTCGTACTCGGCAGCGCCACCATCACCGCCACCCGATGACTTCTCGATGCCGCCAGGCCGAACCTGGCGGCGTGAGCGCACTCAGCTATGCAATGCCACCATCACTGCCATCCGCACTGGCGCCGTTGGCGCCGTGACTTCCGTTGGTCAGGCCGAGCATCGTCATGGTGCTGGAGACCGCGCCATCGCCAATGCCATTGCCGCTCGCATCGCCGATCGGTATTTGGGGCGAGCCCATCGACAGGACGGTGCGGGCCGGCAGTAGCTCGACATATTCTCGGTCGAGTTCGGCAAAGCTCATTGGGTCACACATCAAATCCTCCTAGGAAAGGGTTTCGACGAGCTGGCGTCAGCCATTAGCGTCGACGCCGTTGACGCCGGGAGTGCCGGGCCAGAGCGTGATCGGACGGTTGAGAAGGTTGATCTGCCCTCCCCCTGTGCTGTCGGTACCGTTGGTGGCGGTGCCGCCGTCGCCGGTGCTGAACATCGACAGGACGGTACGGGCGGGCAGCAGTTCCACGTGCTGCGCATCGAGCTCGACGAAACTCAGTACGGCCGGCATCAGATCCTCCTAGAAACGGTGGCCCAGGTGGTCCAGGGCCCGGAAAAACCCTCATCGGCGAGCGTGCCAATGCGTTACCACATACCGTGCCCAACCCTGATGCCTGCTGCAATGAGTAGCCCCACGTAAATGTTCAGCGCTCCCACCTAGCCGCGGACTGGATTTTCGAATACGTAGTCGAGAACGCCTGTCACGCAGATTTTGAGTTCTGGTACCGACGGTGCCGATGCCGACGTCCGCGCACCCTGGATTGCTGTTTTCGGCGAGCGTCCGACCGACTCAGCCCGGCGTCGGAGATGCCGTAGGACCGGACCACCCGCGGTGCGCGCCGGCGACCTTGATAAACATCCCTAGTGACTGACCTACGACCGTGGCCCCCTGGTACCGCGACCGGTATCGGCTCAATGCCCGGCACCGATGCCCGCGAAGCTGCCCGCACCGTGATCGGTGAGCTGCCTGACCTACCTCACCTGCCCGAGCTGCCCGATCGGGGCGCCGGTGCGGACATCATCGGGCGCACCGCGGCTCTGCTCGTCGACCTCGCCGTTGAGCTGGTTCCGTCGGGTTACCGGGTGACCGCCCGGGCCGGGCGCGATCAGCGCCGTGGCGTCGACCTGTTGCGCGCCGACCTCGATGCGTTCGAGGAGGCGATGGACTCCGCCGGGGCCCGACCGGCCGTGATCAAGTTGCAGGCCGCCGGACCGTGGACGCTGGCCGCCGAAGTGGAGCTGCACAGCGGGCACAAGGTGCTCACCGACCACGGCGCATTACGTGAGTTCGCGGCGTCGCTGGCCGAGGGGTTGCGGATGCATGCCAACGAGGTGCACCGCCGGCTCGGCGTGCGCACCGTCGTGCAGCTTGATGAACCGGGGCTACCAGCGGTCCTCGCCGGTAGCGTGCCCACCCCGTCCGGGTACGGGACCGTGACGGCAGTGCCCGAGAGCGCCGCGAGCGAGCTGCTACGGAGTGTGCTCGAAGCACTGCCCGCGCCGCGGATCGTGCACTGTTGCGCGCCGCGGCCCCCATTGGCACTGCTGCGCGAGGCTGGGGCAGATGCGCTGGCCATCGACGCTGCACTGCTCGGCGGCGCACCCCGGGCGACCATCGACGCCCTCGGCGAGGCATGGGACTCCGGGGTGTCAGTGTTGCTTGGACTGGTCCCTACCATCGAGCCGGCGGCGGCGCCAACCCTCGCCGGTCTGGCCCAGCCCGCGCTGGATCTGGTCCATCGACTCGGTTTCGACCCTTCGCTGCTTGCCCAGCGCTGCCTACCCACCCCGTCCTGCGGGCTGGCCGGTGCCACCCCGGACTGGGCTAGGCGAGCGCTGAGCCTGGCCCGCGAACTGGGGCAGGCATTTGTCGACCCGCCCGAGTCCTGGTCGTCATAACAGTCGCGCCTGCGGTGAAATTCGATGGCGCGCGGCAACGGGACATGGGGGGATGGGGCCATGGTCGCCGTCAGCCTCAACGCACTCTCACTCGGGCGGATCGAGCCGTCCGATGAGGAGGCCGTCCGGCAGTGGTACGAGCTCCGCTGCTCGGTCGTCCGTGCGGACCAGCCCGATGACCCGCCGCCATGCTGGATCTCTGAACGTGGCCGCTTTCGGCACCCGTCGCCCGGTGCGGACAAGACCGGATGGCTCGCTCGCGACGCCGGCTCGGTAGTCGGTGCCTGCGTGCTACGCCTCCCGATGCTGGACAACCTGCACAACGCCGAGGGCAAGATCCTGGTGGCGCCGCAGCACCGCCGGCGGGGAATCGGCCGGGCGCTGCTAAGCCACCTGCGGGTAGCGGCGACCCGGCACGGTCGGAGCCGGCTTATCGGCTCGGAGGTCGACCACCCGCTGGATCCGGCCGCACCCGACCCCGCCGGGCGATTCGCGGCGGCGTGCGGAGCGATGCCGGCACTGGTCGAAACGAGGCGGCGTCTTGAGGTCGACTCGGTGGACCCGGCGGTTCTGGTCCGGCTCGACGCCCAGGCACGGGCGAAGTCCGAAGGTTATTCGCTTGTCCAGTGGGTGGGCAGCACCCCGCAACGGTGGCTCGACGACGTCGCGTACCTCACTGGGCGGATGTCCACCGATGCCCCGCTGGATGCCTTGCAGTGGGATGCGGAGGTCTACGACGCGGCGCGGATGCAGGCCGATGAAACCAGTTCGTTGGCCTGTGGACTGCACATGGTCACCACTGCGGCAGTGCACAGCACCGGGCAGTTGGTGGGCTTGACCCAGATCGTCGGTTTGGCCACGTCGCCCTGGTTCGCCGGTCAGTGGAACACGATCGTGGCGCCCGAGCACCGCGGCCACCGGTTGGGCATGCTGATCAAGGTGGCCAACCTGCGCCACGCCCTGGCGCAGCGTCCTGAGCTGCGCGTGATCGACACCTGCAACGCAGATTCCAACCGGCATATGATCGTAATCAACGAGGTGATGGGGTTCCGGCCGCATCGTCGGATGGCTGAGTGGCAGCTCGATTTGTAGTCACACGCCAACATCACAGCGTGACAGCCAACCACTCTGTAGTAGTCGGTTTCGGGACACAGTTGTCCGGCGAAGCGCTAACTCGCGGCGACGCCGGCTATGACCAGGCACGCTCGGCGTGGAACGGCGAGATTGACCGGTACCCGGCGGTGATCGTCCGCTGCGCCAGTGCCGCAGACGTCGTCGCGGCCATCGGATTCGCCCGGCAACGCGGGCTCGAGATCTCGGTGCGGCCCGCTAGACATCGCCGATGTCGCTGCTGGAATTTTACCGGTTTGGCGGAGCTTACGCGGAGGTCGGCGAGGACGAGACTGCGTTCGGCGGCCGCCGAAAGTCCCGGTTTGGCGTAATCATGGTCGGGCTCGCCGGGAACCCGGAGCTGCTCGTTGCCGAACGGGCCTGGGTCCGGTCGTTCTGGGAGACGCTGCGGCCGCACGCGATCGGTGCCGGCGGTTACGTCAATGCCATGACCGAGTTCGAGGAGGATCGGGTGCGTGCCTCCTACGGGCCGGTCAAGTACGAGCGACTGGCCCGGGTCAAGGCTCAGTACGACCCAGACAACGTCTTCCACCTCAACGCCAACATCAGACCCGCGTTACAGCCGATCTGACGGATGTCGCGTGCGAGGCACCGCAGCGGAGGGTGGTAGCATGGTACTTGGTTGTGGTCGTGTAGTTCCCCGATCGTTGTGAAGCGTCCGTGGAATGTCTGACTACGGGCTTCGCGCTCCCGTCGGGGATGCCTCCCATCGAGAGCGCGTGGTTCGCGCAACCGCGGATCGGCACGGTGCCGGTCCAGGCATCAGATTCCACAGGGAGAGCACATGGCACAGGGCGTCGTGAAGTGGTTCAACGCGGAGAAGGGCTTCGGCTTCATCTCCGTCGACGGGGGTGGCCCCGACGTATTCGTCCACTTCTCCGCCATCCAGGGTGACGGTTACCGCAGCCTGGACGAGAACCAGCGCGTGGAGTTCGAGTCGAGCCAGGGACCCAAGGGCCCGCAGGCTGACTCGGTTCGCGCCATCTAGCAGCGACTCACCTCGCGGCCCCGCACCAGTCCTGGTGCGGGGCCGCGAGCTGTATGCGGACTGTCGGTGCCCAGAGTTAGTCTCCCCGCGTGACCACCCCCGCCGCCGAACCACCTGCCGAGGTCCGCGCTGAGTACGGCGGACTCGTCGAGACCGTGCGCGGGCACCAGTTCCGCTATTACGTGCTCGACGCTCCTACCGTCTCCGACGCCGAG
>JAODNG010000168.1 GCA_025465385.1 Pseudonocardiales bacterium | reverse complement strand
CGCCCGGGGCGCCTGGGAAAGCGTCAAGCGGCACTTCCGCGAACTCGGCATCGACACCCAGACCGAGGAGTTCACCGTGGTCGGGATCGGAGACATGTCCGGCGACGTGTTCGGCAACGGGATGCTGTGCTCCGAGCACCTCAGGCTGCTCGCGGCATTTGATCACCGGCATGTCTTCATCGACCCCAACCCCGACCCGGCCAGCTCATACACCGAGCGGTGCCGGCTGTTTGAGCTGCCGCGTTCATCCTGGGACGACTACAACCGTTCGCTGATCAGCACCGGTGGCGGGGTGTGGCCCCGCAGCGCCAAACGGATCCCGGTCGGCGCGCAGATACGCCGGGTGCTGGGGATCAGTAAGGGCGTCACCGAGCTATCCCCGCCAGAACTGATCCGGGCGATCCTGCTCAGCCCGGCGCAGCTGCTGTTCAACGGCGGGATCGGTACCTACGTCAAGTCCTCCACCGAGACCCACGCTGACGTCGCAGACAAGGCCAACGACGCGGTCCGAGTGGACGGCGCGCAGCTTCGGGTGCGGGTGGTCGCCGAAGGCGGCAACCTGGGGCTGACCCAGCGCGGCCGGGTCGAGTTCGCCCGGGCCGGCGGCAAAATCAACACCGACGCCATCGACAACTCCGCAGGGGTGGACTGCTCCGACCATGAGGTCAACATCAAGATCCTGCTGGATCGGCTGGTCGCTGACGGTGTGTTGAACACTGACCAGCGCGGCGCGCTGCTGATCGAGATGGCCGATGAGGTCGCCGCGTTGGTGCTTGCCCACAACGCCGACCAGAACACCCAGCTCGGCGTCAGCCGGGCGCACGCGGCGTCGATGGTGTCGGTACATGGCCGGTTGGTGACGTACCTGGAGCAGCGCCACGGTCTGGACCGGAGGCTGGCGATGCTGCCGAGCCCGGCGCAGTGGGAGGCACGGGAGGCCGCGGGCGAGGGGCTGACCTCGCCGGAGCTGTCCGCTCTCATGGCCCACGTCAAGCTCGGACTGACCGGAGAGGTGCTGGCCAGCAACCTCCCCGACGCCGAGGTGTTCCGCGCACGGCTACCGAATTACTTTCCCGCCCCGCTGCGCGACCGGTTCGCTGGAGCTATCCGCCACCATCCGCTACGCCGCGAGATCACCACCATGTTGCTGGTCAACGAAGTCATCGACCGGGCTGGCATCAGCTACGCCTACCGGTTGAGCGAGCAGCTGTCGGTCTCGGCCTCCGACGCGGTGCGGGCTTACTCGGTGGCGGTTGCGGTATTCGACCTGCGGGCGACCTGGCGGGCGATCGCCGACCTGGGCAACGCAGTGCCAGTCTCGGTAGCCGACGCCATGATGTTGGAGCTGCGCAGCCTGCTGGACCGGGTCAGCCGGTGGCTGCTGCTCAACCGGCCGCAGCCACTTGCGGTCGGTGCCGAAATCAACCGGTTCCGCCCGCTCATGCAGGCGCTGACGCCGCGGGTGCGGGATTGGCTGGCCGGCCGCGAGGCGGACAACGTCGCAACCGCCGCCCGCCGGCTCACCCTGCAGGGCGTGCCGGATGAGCTGGCGCGTCGGGTGAGCACGGGATTAACCAGCTTCGGACTGCTCGACGTTGTCGAGGTGGCCGAGCTGGCCGAACACGACGCCGAGCAGGTTGCGCAGCTGTACTACACGTTATCGGCCCACCTCGACATCGCCCGGATGCTACGCTTCGTCAGTGAGCTGAAACGCGGCGACCAGTGGCACGCGCTCGCTCGCCTAGCACTACGAGATGATCTCTATACGGCGCTGCGGAAAATCACCCTGGACGCACTGCACACCGCGGACGTCGGGTTAGACCCCGGGACCACGATCATGCGGTGGGAACAGAAGAACTCCTCACGGCTATCCCGCGCCCAGGCAACCCTCGATGAGATCCCCGACGCTGGAAACCAGAACCTGGCGACCCTGTCAGTCGCAGTTCGGGCGCTGGCACGCTTATAAGCAGGCGACCAAAGGAAGATACGACGACAATGCCGGCGTTCAGCGCGTCCGGCTGAGATACGTCTCGATCAGCCGCTTGTGGCGCCGATTCGGGATCCCGTTCTCCACTGATCCAGAGCTCGAAGCCAGTCGCTCGTGACCTGGACTCCCAGCCGGACAGGGGGACGTCGTCAGGCGATCGCAGGCGCGCCAGGCGGTATGAGGTAGGGCTTAAGCAGGATTCCGAGTTGTAGGGTGAGCATCCGCATCCAGGCTTGACCCACTTCCGCGGCTTCGGGCGGCTCGGGAAGCTTCCCGAAGCTTGCCAGCGCCCAAATAATGCCTGCACCTGGCCTTTATTAGGTCGGGAGGATGGTCACCCGCCGGACATCCGGAGACGCGTCGTGAAATCTAACGTGGAGACGGCCCATCGGGCAGGGTCGCTAATCCCAACCACTCTTCGAGGGTATCGAATAATTCGGTGGCGGCCTTCTCATCGAGGATGATGACGCACCCACCCGTAACGTGCGGGTCAAGCTCAATGAGGTCATCACGCTTGGTGGCTGCCAGGTTGGTGAAACCTCTCGGACCGCCGTGCTGCGAGCAGTGGACGTCAATGACCCGACGATTCGGGTCGCGTTTGCCACGGACCAGTTTGCCACCCTCCCCACCGGTGCTCACCGCCTCACGAACCGACCTGTACCGTGCCAAAACTGGATGCAGGTCTTTGACCAGGTGTTTTCTGGGCGGGCTAGGCTGCTCGCCGGTATTCGTTGATGACTCCGCCGAGGACTTGTTGCCGCCGGATCGGGGCGTCGAGGGGGATCACGGTGTGTGGATCGTGGCTGGGCGGGTGTTGGTTGAGGCTCTGGTGTGGGCGGTGGTCGTTGAAGTGGGCGTACGTACTGGTCAAAGACGGTGCGGGCGTGTTGTTCGTGGTAGATCAGCATCTTGTCGATGCGTTCTTCGCGGACGCTGCGGACGAACCGTTCTGCATAACAGTTGACCCGCGGCGCGCGGGGAGGGATCTTGATTATGTCGAGCCCTTCGGAGGCAAAAACGGCATCGAAGCTGTCGGTGAACTTGGCGGCCCGGTCGCGGATCAGGAAGCGGAACGTGGTGATCTGATCGCCCAGGTCCATCAGGAGGTTGCGGGGCGCTTGGGTGGTCCAGGCCGCGGTCGGGTCAGTGGTCACCCCGAGAACGTGCACTGTGCGGGTGCGGACTTTCATGACGAACAGAACCTAGAGTCGGTGCAGCGTGATGGTGTCGAGGGTGAAGAAGTCGGTGGCCAGTAGCCCGGTGGCTTGAGCGCGCAGGAAGCTTGGCCAGCGGGGTCTACTCGGCGTGGTGCTGGCCCGAGGCGGGCGGCGGCGAGGATGCGGCGGATGGTTTCCCGTGCCCAGCCGGTGCCCTAGTCCAGTGAGTTCGCCTTGGATGCGGCGGTGGCCCCAGGCCGG
>JAODNG010000163.1 GCA_025465385.1 Pseudonocardiales bacterium | reverse complement strand
GCGGCCTGGTCGGCCAGATCCTTGACCTGCTGCGTCGTCTCGTCGGCCTTGTCCTGCACCGCTTCGGTGCCGGCATGCAGGTGTTGCTTGATGTCTTGAATCTTGGCCTGCGCGGTTTCCTTGGCATCCCGCACCTTGTCCTTGACCCCCGTGGGCAGATCAGCGGTGCGACTGTCGGACGTGATACTCATCGCTGTGGGTCCTCTCCTGCGTGTCTCGAGATCCAACGTAGGTTGCAGCTAGTTACCCCGCATCAACGCACAGTAAACCTGGTCACGTTACGGGTTTTGCCGCCTTGTCGCGTTCGCCGCGGCCTGTACCGCTGGGTCGGCCGCGGCGAACCACGACCAATCCGCGGCCCGATCAGCTGCTCCTTCCGGCGGCCGGGCGAACACCGCCGGACCCGCCCCGCTAACGGGGAGGCGGCCCCTGTCTGGGGGATCAACCGGTGGCGGCTCAGATCCGGCAGCCGGGAGATCAACGTTGATGCGCTCGCCACGGATCTGGTCATAGATAGGCGTTTGGCTCACGAGAGGACACCGTAGGGGCAGCGCCGCGGCGCTGGTATCAACATGGTGTGGACGGCGTGGGGATCACTGTGTGGATCGACGGCTCCGGGTGTGCACAAACTGTGCACAGGGTGTGGACGCCCGTACGGAGGTGTCGTCAGGGCACGATGACGACGGGGCAACGCGCGTGGCGGGTCAACCACACCGGCACCGACCCCGCGATTCGGTGCACCCAGCGGGCGGGCGCACCGAGGACGATCGCATCGGCCTGGGTGTCGTCGGCCAGCTCGGCAAGCTGGCGCGCGGCATCGCCGCAACGTTGCACCAGCTGCACCGTCAGTCCGCTGGTGTCGATGGTTGCGGCCAGTTCGGCGCGCAGCCAGTCCAGCAGCTCAGCGGGGTCCTCAGCGGGTGGGGAGAACCCGTAGTCGATCGAGTAACAGGCCGGCGTTGGCCGGACGTGGACAAGCACTAATGGCTGGGCCACCCGGCGCGCCATGCCAGCGGCGTAGGCCAGTGCGTGCCGGCTCGGCGCGGACCCGTCGTAACCGACCAGGATCGGTCTGGTCACCACCCAGGCGGTGGCGGGCTCCTGCGAGCGCGGGGTAGGAGTCGCGTCAGGCATGGCCGTCTCCGGAGAGATGGTGCGGGCGTGGACCACAAATTATGTCGCGTTATGGAGCCAGGCCGCTACCCATTGCCGACCTCTCCACCCGACCGTGCCTGGTGCCGGATGCTGGCCACCGGCGTAGGGCTGCAGCTTCCCGGCGCCAGTGTTAGCTTGGCTAAGCAGTTATCTCCGCCGGTTCGCCGAAGGTGGGTATCCATGACCGCGAACTACAAGTGGATCGTGCTATCGAACACGACTCTGGGCGTTTTGATGGCCACGATCAATGGGTCGATCCTGTTGATCGCGTTGCCCGACATCTTCCGCGGCGTCGGGATCAATCCCTTGGAACCGGGCAATACCAGCCTGCTGCTGTGGTTGATCATGGGTTACCTCGTGGTCACCGCCGTATTAGTGGTCACCTTCGGCCGGTTGGGCGACATGTTCGGTCGCGTGAAGATGTACAACGCGGGGTTCGCGGTCTTCAGTGTGTTCTCCGTGTTGCTGTCGGTGACCTGGATGCACGGCACCGCTGGGGTTCTGTGGTTAATCGTGATGCGGATATTGCAGGGCGTCGGCGGTGCGATGCTGATGGCGAACTCCAACGCGATCATCACCGATGCGTTTCCGGTTGAGCAACGCGGGCTGGCACTGGGGCTGAACCAGGTCGCCGGGATCGCCGGCTCATTCCTCGGCCTGATTATCGGCGGAGTGCTCGGTCCGATCGACTGGCGGTTGGTGTTTCTAGTGTCGGTACCGGTGGGGCTGTTCGGCACCGTGTGGGCGTACCTGAAACTGCATGACACTGGAGTTCGGCAACCGGCGAAATCGGATTGGTGGGGCAACCTCACCTTCGCGGTCGGGCTGATCGCGGTGCTGGTTGGAATCACCTACGGCATCCAGCCCTACGCCGGGCACACGATGGGTTGGACCAACCCGGTAGTGCTGGCCGCCATGGGTGGCGGCGTGCTGGTGTTGGCGATCTTCTGTGTGGTCGAGGCGAAGGTCGCCGAACCGATGTTCGAGCTCAGCCTGTTCCGGATCCGGGCATTCACCGCCGGAAACCTGGCCAGCCTGCTCGCGGGCCTCGGGCGCGGCGGCCTGATGTTCATTCTGATCATCTGGCTGCAGGGCATCTGGCTGCCCCAACACGGCTACAGCTTCGCATCGACCCCGTTGTGGGCGGGCATCTACATGCTGCCCCTCACCGTGGGTTTCCTCGTCGTCGGACCGGTATCGGGTTGGTTGTCCGACCGGTTCGGGGCGCGGTCATTCGCCACCGGAGGCATGGTGATCGCCGCGGTCAGTTTCGGATGGCTGGCGCTGTTACCGGTGAACTTCAGCTACTGGGAATTCGCTGTGGTGTTACTGCTCAACGGGATCGGAATGGGGCTATTCGCCTCACCCAACCGGGCCAGCATCATGAACAGCCTGCCACCCAACCGGCGCGGGGTCGGCGCGGGAATGAGCACCACGTTCCAGAACGCGGCCATGGTGCTCTCGATAGGAATATTCTTCAGCCTGATGATCTCGGGGTTGGCCCAATCCTTGCCGCAGACCATGTCCGCCGGTTTGATCGCCCAAGGTGTGCCCGCCGCCGACGCGATGCGGGTGGCGGCACTGCCGCCGGTGGCGGTGCTCTTCGCGTCCCTGCTCGGGTACAACCCTATCCAGAGCCTGCTGGGCCCCGCCGTGCTGCACCAGCTGCCGGCCGGGCACGCTGCTTATCTGACCGGCCGCGGCTTCTTTCCCGCGCTGATCTCCGGACCCTTCTCCGACGGGTTGACCGTCGCGTTCGGCTTTGCTATCGCCGCCTGCATAGTGGCGGCGATCGCGTCCTGGCTGCGCGGCGGAAAATACGTCTACCGCGAGCCGCAGCCGACCAACGCTGCCCCGACCCCGCAACCGGTCGCCCGCTGATTCCAGGGCAGCTCGCTACCCGCCGGTAGCCTGCTGCACCCGCTGCCCTTCGGCGCGAGCGGTGACCAACACGCTGGATTGCATCGGCTAAGGGCCATCTCGTCTAGTGGCCGCCGGTACCGCTGCGCGATTTCGACCGCCCGGGCGGTGGAGACCGCCGCCGGCCAATCCTCGCGGAGATCAACTGCCACAGTGCGGCGTTGGCGTGCCGTGATGCCGACTCCGGTGACGATGTCCCATTGGGCGTGCTGGTTCATGCGGCGTCCCCTCAGCTTTCTAAGTCAAGACGGGCGCCGGTCTCGGCGATCCAGTCGTGCAGTGTCAGGACCAGTTCAGTGCTGCGCCGTTGCGCGTCGAGGCTGACCGCGCCGACCGGGCTGTCCAACAGGG
>JAODNG010000159.1 GCA_025465385.1 Pseudonocardiales bacterium | reverse complement strand
GGCAGGCCTGTGAGACGGCCGCGAAGCGCACTCGCGAGATCCGGTGGGGGCCGCGCACCCTCGACGTCGATGTGATCGACGTCGAGCTGACCCGCCGGCAGGATCCCCAGCTGACGCTGCCGCACCCCCGGGCACATCAGCGTGCCTTCGTGTTGGTGCCCTGGCTCGATGTCGCCCCCGATGCGGTGCTCGCCGGCCATGGCAGGGTGGCTGACCTGGTTGGCGCGTTGCCAGCCGCCGAGCGGCGTAGCGTGCGGCGCCGGGAGGACCTGGTGCTGCGCTGATTGTGATGGGCGCCGACTGTGATGGAGGCTGACTGTGGATGGGGGTGCCCGTGACGTTCACCCGGGCGCGTGATCTGGTCGCCGCCGGTGCGATCGCGGCGGTGCTGGTGAACCTGCTGCTGCAGCTGTCCTATGGCGATGTGCCCACGTTGCCGCAGCCGGCCGGAACAACGCTGCTCGTCTTCGCGATCGCCGAGGTGGTGTTGGGCACGACGCTGCGGGCGCGGATCCTCCGGCGTCCCGGCGCCCGGCCGGTTCAGCCGCTCACCGCGGCGAAGGCCCTCGTGCTGGCCAAGGCGTCCTCACTGGCCGGAGCCATCACGGTGGGAGCCTGGCTCGGGGTGCTCGGCTACGTGCTGCCACAGCGGTCGCTACTGCAATCCGCCGCCTCGGACACCATCGCCGCTGCGGTCGGGGCGGTCTGCGCGGGTGCGCTGGTGGCGGCTGCGCTGTGGCTGGAGTACTGCTGCCGGACCCCAGACGGCCCAGATGATCCCGAGCCGGGGGACGTCTGATCCGGCTGCGCCTCCCTGTCACCGCACGATGGCTGCCTGTCACCGCTTGCAAGGTCTACCGCAGCGTGGTGAGCCGGTACGGTATCCGCCATGTCAGGGACCGCTGAAGTGCGGAGGTATGAGCCTCCGTCGCTGCAGGGCAGCGCTCGGGTCCTGATGCTCAGCACGGTGGTCATGGCCGCGGCGGCCGCGGCCGTGCTCGCCCTGGGCACCCAGGATGCCCACCTGCTGAGGCTGGGCGTCGTTGCGGCGCTGTGGGCGGCGCTGTTCGCCGCCTTCACCACCGCGCGAGCGCGGCGCGAGATCAGCTCACGAGCCGAGCACGCCGATCAGCTACGGGCGGCCTACCAGCTCGAACTGCAACGCGAGGTGGTTGCCCGACGAGAACACGCGCTGACCGTCGAGCGTGCGCTTCGCGAGCAGGCGCAGCTATCGCAGCAGCATGAGATCGGGCAGCTACGGGCGGAGCTTGCGGCCATCGGGGGAAATCTGGCGCGGCTGGCGGCAACGGCCACCACATCGACGCTAGCGATCACGTCGGCGACCCCGCCTAGCGCTATGCCTTCCGCTACGTCCGGGGGCAGCCTGCCTGGTCCCGAGTTCCGGCTCGGTCCCGGTCGCCCAACAACCCCGAGCTCCTACGGCCTCAGCCGGCACGGTGCTCCACCCCGGGAACGCTCCGGATCGAACGACAACGACTCACCCCGTCGCGGCTCGACCAACAACGGTGCGCAAGCACAACGGACGGTGCAGGACCTGCTGGCCGCCCATGGGCCAGCTTCGACCCCCCGGCGCAGGCGGACGCACAAGGACGGCACCGCAGCATCAGCCTGACCTAGGGTGCGATGCCATGACTGGGTTCGGAGCGGCTGGCCAGAACTCACCGGCTGTGACGATCGTCCACCGGAATGCTCACCGCCGGCAAGTCGCGCTGCCTGCGCTAGGTCTGGTGGCCCTGGCAGCCGGCTTTCTGATCGCGCTCGGCTTCATCAGCAACACTGTTGGCGGCGGCGCCGTGTTGGTCGGCGCCATGGCGGCGGTCCTGCCAGCGTTGCCGGTCCTAGCGGTGTTCTTGTGGGTGGACCGCTGGGAGCCCGAGCCGCCGCGGCTAGTGCTCGCCGCCTTTCTGTGGGGCGCGGGACTCTCGGTGCTCGGCGCGGGGATGGTCAACGACACTGCAACAGAGTTCGGGGACCAGATGCTTGGCACCGGGGGTGGTGATTTCGTCGGGGCGGTGATTTCCGCCCCGGTCATCGAGGAAGCCCTCAAGGGCACGTTCCTGGTGGGGCTGCTGTGGTTGCGCCGCCGCGAGTTCGATGGCGTGGTGGACGGGATCGTCTACGCCGGGCTGGTCGCCACCGGCTTTGCCTTCACCGAGAATGTGCTCTACTTCGGGCGCGCGTTCGCCGTCGGCGGCCTGGTCGGCGACGGCGACGGAGTGGCCATCGTGTTCTTGATGCGCGGCGTGCTCGCCCCGTTCGCGCATCCGGTCTTCACCGCGATGACCGGGATCGCCGTGGGACTGGTTGTTCGCCGACGCGACCAGGCCCGGCGAGCGCTGTTGCCGTTCATCGGGTACCTGGCAGCTGTCGGGCTGCATTCGCTATGGAACGCATCTGCCGGTTTCGGCTTTCTCCCCACCTTCTACGGGGTGATCATGGTGCCGCTCTTCGGCGGATTGATCGCACTGGTGCTCTGGCAACGCCGCCGGGAACAACGGGTGATCGCCGCGGCATTGCCGGGATTCGCCAGCGCGGGATGGATCGCCCCCAGCGAGGTCCCGCTGCTGGCCAGTCAGGCCGGTCGGCGGGGATGGTGTGCCGCGGTGGGCCGCCAGGCAGGCGAGGCCGCCGCAGACGCGGTGCGTGACTACCAGCACGCGGTCACCGAACTCGCTTTTTCACAAGACCGGCTGGGTAAGGGCGAGGTCGGCGCCGACACCGGGCAGTGGCATCACGAGGCGTTGGACGCGCTGCTGGCCGCTCGGGATCGGGCACAGCGGGCCCCAAAATGCCTGCGGGCCTACCCGTTGAGTGAAGCTGCTCACGCCGACCGGCGCGAATAGCTTCAGCGGGGCTAATCTGCGGCAGTCCGGTACCCGCGGCCAGCGCGGGACTGGAACATCTGGAGGACGGCGATGGCGACGATGCCACGGTCGGGTTCAGCCGCGTCCCCTGGCGTGGCCGGCCGCCCGGCCAGACTGGCCGTGGGCGTGGTCTCCGCCGGCCGGGTGGGGTCCGTGCTGGGCGCCGCGGTCTCCGGTGCCGGGCACGTCGTAGTCGGGGTGAGCGCGGTATCTCGCGCATCCTTGCGGCGCGCGGCGCACCTGTTGCCCGATGCGCCGGTGCTGGCGCCCGACGACGTGGTGCGGCGGTCGGACCTGGTACTGCTCGCCGTCCCCGACGATGTGCTGCCGGGCCTGGTGTCTGGGCTCGCCGCCACCGGGGCGTTCCGGGCCGGTCAGATCGTGGTGCACACCAGTGGGGCTCGGGGGGTGGACGTGCTGGCGCCGGCGACCGCTGTTGGCGTGCTCCCGCTCGCGCTGCATCCCGCGATGACCTTCACCGGGCGTGCGGAGGACGTCGCGCGGCTGGCGGCGGCCTGTGTCGGCGTCACGGTGGCCGACGAAATCGGCTGGAGTGTCGGAGAGGCGCTGGTGCTGGAAATGGGGGCTGAGCCGGTGCGCGTGCCGCCGGAAGCCCGGCCGCTGTATCACGCGGCGCTGGCTCACGGGGCCAATCATCTGGCTACTCTGGTGCGCGACGCCGTGGACGCGCTGGAGCACGCCGGTGTGGTGCCCGCCGAACGGCTGCTGGGTCCGCTGCTGGAGGCGGCGCTGGATAACACGCTGCGCCACGGCGACCGCGCGTTGACCGGACCGGTCACCCGCGGCGACCTCGACACGGTACGGCTGCACCTGCGGGTGCTCGCGGAGTCCGCGCCGGAGCTGCTCGAGTCCTACCGGGCGCAGGCTATGCGGACAGCTGACCGAGCCGAGGCGGCCGGGCTACTGGCTCCGGCGGTCGCTACCGAGATCCGGGAAACCCTTCAGGTACGACGATGACCAGCCGGCTCCGAGGTGACCTGACCGTCCATCAAGATCCGGCCGCGCTGTCTGCGGCGACTCGCCGGCTGCGCTTGGCGGGACAGCCGGTCGTGCTGGTCCCGACGCTGGGAGCGCTGCATGCCGGCCACCGGGCGCTGATTCGAGCCGCCCAGGCCACTCCGGGCGCTCGCACGGTGGTGTCGATCTACCTCAATCCGTTGCAGTTCGGCTCCCGTCGCGACCTGGACCGCTACCCGCGCAATTTCGATGCCGATCTCGCCCTGTGCGGCGAGGAGGGCGTGGAGCTGGTCTTCGCGCCCAGCGTGGCAGCGATGTCTCCGCCCGGCTGCGACACCACCGTTGCGCCAGGTGCGCTGGGCACGCAGCTGGAGGGCGCCAGCCGAGCTGGACACTTCGCCGCCGTGCTGACAGTGGTAGCCAAGTTGTTCGGGATCGTCGCGCCGGACCGGGCGTTGTTCGGAGAGAAGGACTACCAGCAGCTGGTGCTGGTGCAGCGGATGGTGGCCGACCTGAAGATGGGGGTGCGCGTCATCGGAATCCCCACCGTGCGCGAAGCCGACGGGCTCGCGCTGTCGTCGCGCAACGTCCACCTGGACGCCGAGGCTCGCAGTGCCGCGGTCGCGTTGTCTGCGGCCCTGCACGCCGGCGCCCAAGCCGCTGCGCTGGGCCATGACGCGGTGCTCGCAGCGGCCGGCGAGGTGTTGGCCAGGCAACCCGCCGTCGAGCTCGACTACCTGGCACTGCGCAATCCCCAGCTGGGCCCGGCGCCGCGGCAAGGACCGGCTCGGCTTCTGCTGGCGGCCATCGTCGGGACCACCCGGTTGATCGACAACGTCGGCCTGCACCTGGGTGCCGACTCGAACGGACGAGGAGCCCCGTGATGTTCCGGACGATGCTGAAGTCCAAGATTCACCGGGCCACCGTCACCCATGCGGATCTACATTATGTGGGGTCGGTTACGGTCGACGAGGACCTGATGGACGCCGCCGACCTGCTCGCCGGCGAGCGGGTGGCCATCGTCGACGTCACCAACGGCGCCCGGCTGGAGACCTATGTCATTCCCGGCGCGCGGGGCACCGGCGTGGTCGGAATCAACGGCGCCGCCGCGCACCTGGTCGCACCTGGGGACCTGGTGATCCTCATCGCCTACGCCACGATGGACGAGGACGAGTCCCGGCAATACCTGCCCCGAGTGGTGTTCGTCGACGCCGATAATCGGATCGTGCACCAGGGCCACGATCCGGCGCATGCCCCGGCCGGAGACCTGATTGCCGGCTCGGCCGGCGTCTGACGGGCACGAGCGAGTGCTGCTCACCGTAGACATCGGCAACACCAATATCGTCCTGGGCCTATTCGATGGCAATCGCGCGGCCGACGTCAAGCAGGGTGATAACGCCGCGCTGCTACACGACTGGCGGATGCGTACTGACGCCAGGATGACCGCCGACGAGATGGCGCTGACCGTCCGCGGGCTACTCGGTAGCTACTCAAGCAAGCTCACCGGCATCGCCGCGCTGTCCACCGTGCCCGCGCTGCTACGCGAGCTGAAAGTGATGGTGGACCGGTATTGGCCGCAGCTGCCGCGGGTGATCGTCGAGCCCGGTGTACGCACTGGCGTGCCGTTGCTCTACGACAACCCACGCGAGCTGGGTGCTGATCGGATCGTCAACACGCTGGCCGCCTACACCCTCTACGGCGGCCCGGCGATCGTGGTGGACTTCGGCACCTCCACCAACTTCGACGTGATCAGCGAGCGTGGCGAATTTCTCGGCGGTGCGCTGGCGCCGGGCATCGAGATCTCCATCGATGCGCTCGCCTCCCGCGCGGCCCAACTGTTGAAGGTCCAGCTGGTCCGACCCCGGTCGGTGATCGGTAAAAGCACCGTGGAGGCCTTGCAGTCCGGATTGCTGTTCGGCTTCGCCGGACAGGTGGACGGGCTGGTTCAGCGGATCACTGCGGAACTGGCCCCAGGCGCCGAGGCCGATGTGGTGGTGGTCGCCACCGGTGGGCT
>JAODNG010000307.1 GCA_025465385.1 Pseudonocardiales bacterium | reverse complement strand
GCCTTCACCGGCGCAGCCAGCGTCCCGGTAACCCGCTACCGCTACCGCGGCAGCAAAATCCCGACCCCCTGGACCCCGCAACCGGCAACAACCACCCCAGGAAGTTGACCAACGGGCAAGACACGTGGAGAGCCCGGTATGCGGAGACGCATACGCCGGGTTCGGAAGGGGGCCCCGGCTTTGCCCGGAGTTCAGCCGAACTGAAGGGTCTTCGCGGGGAACTCAAGGGTGTTCGGGCCTGTTTGGGGGTTTGTGTCCTTGGGTTCGTGGTCGACCTGGGTGTTGTTGTTCGGCGGGGGTGAGGAGGAGTTTGCGGGCGGCGGTGCTGTATCGGATGGCGGTGGTCTCGTCGAGTCCGAAGACGACGGCCAGGTGTAGGGGGTCGGCGCCGTGGGTGAGGGCTTCGTCGAGTTGGCGGTCCACGCGGAGGGCTTCGAGGGTGGCCGCGCGTCGGCGAAATGGCGCGGTGAGCGCGTTGTCGCTGATGGGGCGGGTGTTTGACGCGGTCTGTTTGTTGATGATCAGGTGCGGGTTGGTGGTGTGGGGCCAGCGCTGGCGGCGGTAGGTCAGCCAGTCGGTGAGCAGGTGGTGGGTGAGCTCGTCGAGCGGTCGGGTCAGGCCGGCGATGGTCAGGCGCCGGTTGCCCAGGTCGACGTCGTCGAGTTGGAGGGTGCGGATGGCCTTGGGGCGGGCGGCATGCACGCAAGCCAGAGCGAGGGCAACTCGGGCGGCGGGGGTGGTTGCCGCCTGTGCGGTGTCGTCGAGCTGTTCGGGGGCCAGCGGCACCAGGACGGAGTCGTCGCGGTGGCCGATACGCAGACGTGTGGTCGGGTCGGCGAAGATGCTGCCGGTCTTTTTGCAGTGGCGCATCAACGAGCGCAGCGCGCCCAGCGCGTGCCGGCGGGGATGACCGTGCAGGGATTGGGCCAGCGCGGCAACGTCGATGGTGGTGACTTCGCGCAGGTGCTGGTAGCGGGTCGACCATTCGATGAGCACCGGATGGATGGGCCGCAGGTAGCGGCGCACGGTGTGGGGGTGACGGGGGTGGCTGCGCGGCCCGCCGTGTTGCAGGGCGCGGATCCAGGCGCGTACGTCGCGGGCGATCTCGGGGGCCAGGTCACCCAGCTTGTCCTTTAGCCAGGACTCAAAGGGAGGGACGCGGTCGTCCTCCAGCAGCCCGCCGCGAGAGAGGACCTCGGCGACGCGAGTGATGCTGACTCCATAACGGTGCAACACATCGACCAGCTGCGAATACCGCAACCGCTGATCATCGGCATGCCCGGAGAGCAACACGACCAGCGCACGGTCGCACTCGGCGACCAGTTTGGTGTTCCAGCCCTGTGCTTGACTCATCACCTGGGCGATCTGACGCATCCGGACCAGGGCGGGGTTGGCCGGCTCAGCGTGCGTAGCCCAATCGAAGGCTCGCCCGGGTCCGGGGAGATGCAGCTGCAGCTGCCCACTATCGGCGGCTCGGGAGACACCGGTGGAGCTGGGGCTTGCCGTGGGAGGCTGCCGCGGAGCGCGCCGGCGTGCGCCCGAGCGAGGACCGCGCATCTTCGTGATGCCGGCGAAGGCGAGCTGGTGGTGGGTGACACCAGCGAGATCGGCTTCGGTGACCACCGGAGGATTCGCGGCTTGCAGCGCGGCCTGCAACCAGCACAACCGGCAGTAGTTCTTCTTCAACGGCACATCGCGGCGACAGCCAGCACAACACGCGCTGGGGTGCCGGCGCCGGAAGTCATAGCAAGCACGGCAGTGACCGCCGTAGAGCACTCCCCAGGACAGACATGTTGGGCAGCTTGACGCCGACTTGGGACGGCCGGTGTTTGCGGCGTCATCAGCGCTTGCGTGCTGATTGGTCACACCGGCGGCAAAGATCGGCCGTCGCGGCGTTTCGGTGTGACCGTCATGCCGGTGCCGGTCGCGGCTGGTGGTTCGCACTCAGGGGCTGATCGGGACACCGTGTCCGGCTCGGGGATCAGCAATTCTTCGACACCGCAATCCAGCACGGCGCACAGAACGTCCAGGTCCTCGAGCTTGAGGCTGGCCGGGTGGCCCGACCACCATCCGGACATCTTGCCGGCGCTGATCACCAGCCCGTGCTCGGCCAGCTTGGCCTGCAGCTCGCTGGCCTTCCAAATGCCACGGTGAGCAGCGGCCAGACGCAGATTCCACCTCATATCATCAGCCCACCCTTCAGCCGCGCGGTGGCACGCTGTTGCCCGGTGATCCAGGCATCCTCGATATGGGTCCGGTGGACGTGCACGTAATTCATTGTTGTCGCTATCCAGGCATGTCCGAGTGTTTCCTGGATAGCGATCAAGTCCATTCCACTAAAATAGAGCTGGCTTGCGCAAAAATGGCGCAGCACATGCGGAGTGAGCTTGTCGGGCCAGGCTGGCAGATGCCCGGCGGCGGCCTCGGCCAAGCCCGCACGCACCACCTCACTGCCCACCCGGGCAGCACTACCGTCAACGTTTTTGCGCTCGGAACAGAACAACGGAGCACCAGGCCGACCCGGGTCATCACCGAGCTGACCCCAGACGTCCTCGACGAACCAGCGCAATGTCCGCCCCGCATTGTTAATCAACGGCACCATACGTTCCCGAGGTCCGGAGCCACGGGCACCCTTGCCGTGACGGACGTGGATTTTGCCGAATCGGCCCAGATCCCACTTGATATCGGCCAGATCCAGATGGCGCAGCTCGTTGATCCGAAGCCCCACCTCCGACATCAACCGGGCCGCGGCGTAATTACGCGCGGTGGGCCCGAACTTGCGACACGTCGCCAGCTCACCACGCCACCCAGCGAACAGCTGCCCCACCTGCTCGGCCGTGGGCGGGATCCGCAACCGGGCCGCCCGCCGGCCACGGGGCCGGTTCATCTCATCGATCGGGCACTCCACTACCCGACCGGTCATCTGATGGATCTCGACCTTGTGCCGCAACTCCACGAACTCGAAATACGTCTTCACCGCCTGCGCACGCGCTAGTCGCGTGCCCGACGGCGCTACCCGCAGCACCGTGCCGAAGTAGACGTCCGCATCCCGGGGCGCCATGTCCCACAACGGCCGGCCAAACCAGCTCCGTACTTGCTCGAGATGGCTCACATCACCGCGGATCGTGCTATCAGACAACCCCGCGGCCGCCCGGGCCAGCACGAACCCCGCGACCACGTCAGTCTCGAACCGCTCGATCTCCTCCCCACAGGCAGGGGCTCGCACCTCGCGCAGATCCCGCACGACCGCCAACCCCACCGCGACACCCCCGACTTCAGCCCGATCACCGAAACCTCGACATGATCGTCAACGGCTCAGAACTATCGAGATACGCTCAGCTGCCACAAGATCACCCAGATGAGCCAGAGCCCCTGGTCCAGGGCGGGAAACAACACCCATGCCCCAACGAACCCAAGGGTTGTTTCTTAGCAGCAATGCGC
>JAODNG010000145.1 GCA_025465385.1 Pseudonocardiales bacterium | reverse complement strand
GCGCAACTTGCAGTGACGCCGTAACCGGTCATTCCATAGATGTGGTCCGAGCGGGCAACAATGGCTAAAGACTGTACGGTGGCTCGCGTAGGGTTGAGTGAAGAAAAGGAGCCCGAACTAGCCGCCTGGGGACCAATTCAGCTGGACAGGCTCCCGACCGTCGTGCTGGCGATCAGCTCCCTGGTACTTGCTGAATCTCCGCGGCAAGGCGGTGAAAGCGCCGATCACGTCGAGGTGCTCGCGGAGTCGGAGGCGCAGTTGCCACCGATTGTCGTGCACGGGCAGTCGATGCGGGTTATCGATGGTATGCATAGAATTCGCGCTGCGGTCCTGCGCGGAGAAGAGAAAATCGAAGCGAGAATATACCATGGAACGGAAGACGACGCATTTGTGCTAGCAGTGCAGCTGAACATCGCACACGGACTGCCGCTGAGCCGCGCCGATCGAACCGCTGCGGCGGTCCGGATTATGCGGTCGCACCCGCGCTGGTCGAACCGGATGGTCGCCAGCGCCACCGGTCTCTCGGCGGGAACTGTCGGTAAGGTGCGCCGGCGTTCGACCGTGCAAAATGGCCAGTCGACCACGAGGGTCGGCAGGGACGGCCGGAAACGGCCCCTCGACGGCACCGTCGGCAGAGTGCGGGCCAGCGAGCTGCTAGCCGAGAAGCCCGGCGCGTCAATCCGCGCGATCGCGCTAGAGGCCGGAGTCTCCCCGTCCACTGTGCATGATGTGCGGCAACGCATCCGTAACGGTCAGGAGCCGGTGGTGCCGCAACCGAGAGCCCCGGAACCACCGGCGGCTGCCCTGCCGCCGGACCTCTACCCTCCCCGACGAACGGTCGGCCATGCGGTAACCGTAGGCAGAGCCGACACCATTCTGGCCAGTCTGAAGGCAGACCCGTCGCTGCGGTTCAGGGACGCGGGCCGGTCATTGATCCGGTGGTTGGAGGCGTACCGAGTCGGGATGGCGGGGTCTAACAAGATCGTCGAGATGGTCCCCGATCACTGCGCAACTTCGGTGGCGAAGTTGGCCCGCGGATACGCGCGGGTGTGGACCGAAATTGCAGCACAGCTGGAACAGCGCGGGAACAGCGCGGGGTCGACTTCCGCACCCGGGCCGCACCTCTCGAAACCCGATCGTAACCCCGATGACAGTACGGGGTCTGACGACTGAATATTAGGCGCTAACGACCAGCTGAATGACGTGTTCGGCCAGTTCGGCGCAGATTGTCGTGAAGCCTAATCGTGACCGAAGAAGGCTAGATCGCTCGGCGCGGGAGATGGCATAGTCGAATCATGACTCGCCCAACAATGACGGGATCGGGCGCCGACCCCGTCGTGCGCAACGGAGCCTCCCCGCACGCTGATGCCGCTCGGTCAGGAAATGGTGCGCCCAAGTCAAATGGAGCCTTGCGGAATCCTGCTGAAGTGAGGTGGGGGCTGCCGCTGGTGGTGCTGGTCGCCGGGATGTTCATGTCGCTCCTGGATACGAACATCGTCAATGTGGCCATCCCCACCATTCAGAAGGAATTCGGCGCGACCACCGACGACGTGCAATGGGTCACCACGGCTTACGCATTGGCGCTGGGCGTCGTGGTGCCGGCCAGTGCATGGCTGGGTGACCGCTTCGGAATGCGCCGGGTGTACAACGTGGCGCTGCTCGGCTTCGCCGCCGGGTCCGCACTGTGCGGGCTGGCCTGGAGCTTGAATAGCTTGGTCGCCTTCCGGATCCTGCAGGCGATCCCCGGCGGAGTGCTGCCGGTGATCACGTTGACGATGCTCTACCGCATCGTGCCGCGGGAACGGATCGGCGCTGCGATGGGCCTGTATGGCCTGGGCATCGTCTTCGCCCCGGCACTGGGCCCGACCCTGGGTGGCTACCTGGTCGAGTACACGGACTGGCGGTTGATCTTCTTCGTCAACGTGCCGGTCGGAATCCTCGCCGCGGTAGCTGCGGCGCTGGTGTTGCCGGCGTTCCCCGGACAGCCCGGACGGCGGTTTGACGTACTGGGCTTCATCACCATCGCAGGTGGGCTGTTTGCATTGCTGCTGGCGCTGTCAAAGGGGCAGTCCTGGGGGTGGGACTCATACCGGATCCTGATTCTGCTCACCGTCAGCGTGCTGAGCTTGGCGTTGTTCGTGGTGATCGAACTGGAGGTCGCCGACCCGTTGCTGGATCTCCGAGTGTTTCGCCACTGGTCGTTTACTCACTCGCTGCTCTTGACCGCGTTACTGTCGGTGGTGTGGTTCGCGGTGCTGTTTTACATCCCGCTGTTCCTGCAGCAGGCCCAGGGGTGGGGGGCCTTCGATACAGGACTCACTCTGCTGCCACAGGCCGTGGTATTGGGGGTGTTGATGCCGATAGCCGGACGACTCTATGACCGCATTGGGGCCCGCTGGCTAGTAACCATCGGGTTGACGATCGCATCCGTCGGCACCTACCACATGCATGTCATGACTCTCAACACCTCGCGCGAGCAGATCATGTGGTGGCTCATTTGGCTGGCCGCAGGCTTGGCGCTGACCGTCATGCCGGTCATCACGGCGGGGCTCGAGGCCATACCGACGATCGAGGTCAGCGGGGCGAGCGTAGTCAACAACGTCGTCCGACAGATCTCAGCTTCGCTGGGGTTGGCCGTGCTCACCGCGTTCTGGACCACCCAGCAGGCACAGCAACTGGCCGGACGCGCCGCGCTGCTGCCCGGCGATGCGGCCACCTCTCACCTCGACCAGGAGTCGCCGGCGTGGAAGGGCCTTTTCGCCTTCTACCAGCAGACCCAGCTGCACGCTTTCGTCGCCGCGATGGACGACCTGATCCTGATTGCCGCCGGGCTCAGCACACTAAGCGCCCTGGTGGCGCTTCTGATGCGATCCGAACGTCCTGTTGCGGGCACTCCAAAGAAAACGGCTGCACCAGCGGTACGTGGCCGCCACCCGGCCAACAACGGCAATCCGGCGGTCGTAAGCAATACGATCGAGTTACCGCCTCACTGACCACAGTGTTGTTCACCACGTCCATTGCAGAACCCTGACGAATACGCCAGCAGCCCGCTAAGTTGAGTTGCACTGGATCCGGACCTGTCGTAACGTGAAGCCCTGACCGGCGTTCACGTGAATGATTCCGAATCATAGAATCTCACCCTGATTCGGGCGCCTCGTCGATGGTTAACTAAGACGCCTCTTTACGTCTGTGGGAGGGACAGTGAGATGCATCCCCTCTGTTCGGACTCTTCAATATCCGCGATCAGCCGGTCATCGATATAACCTGTGCCTGGTCCCGGCGGTCATGAAACTGGCCGGTCCGGTGAATTGATAGCTGCCTCGCTCGATTTCGCCGTGACCCTGCCGACGCCTCAAGAAGAGAGGTCGCTATGACGAACTTTGACTTTATCGCCGTGACGTTGCCTGGGCTTGCCGATCCCGCAATCGCCATTGCCGCCAGCCGAGCCGGAGCCGTCGGCGTCGTGGATGTGTCCTTCGTACGTGATGAACAGCTCGCGGTGCAGGCGGTGATCCGGCTGGCACGGTTCGCCAACAACCGTTGTGGGATCAAGTTGGATACCGGCGACCAACGGGTGACCGATGCGGTGATCTCGGCACTGCCCCCAGCCGTGACGTTCGCGATCCTCACGCCTGTCGATCACGACGTCCTGCGTGAGCGGGCCACGCAGCTGCGCGCCAAGGGCGTTCAGCTGTGGCTGGAGGCAACGACGCTCGACGAGGCGTTACTGGCCACCGCCCTGGGCTTTGACGGTGTGATCGCAAAGGGCCATGAGGCCGGCGGGCGGGTAAGCGATACGACCACGTTCGTCTTGGTCCAGCAGTTCCGGTCAGAGATCGCCCTGCCCGTCTGGGGCCAGGGTGGGATCGGTGAACACACGGCGGCGGCGTGTGCCGCTGCCGGCGCAGCCGGTGTGGTGCTCGACGCGCAGCTCGCCCTGACGCGGGAGTCGCGGCTCTCCGATCGTGTCAAGGCGGAGATCGCGCGCATGGACGGGACCGAGACGGTCTGCGTGGGGCAGCAAACGGGCCAGCGGTGGCGGCTGTACGAGCGTCCGGGCCACACCGCAGCCGAGGCGCTGCGCCAGCTCGCCGCGGAGGACTCTGTCGCCGAGGACCCTGGGCCGAGCCGTGCGGAAGCCTTGCAGGCGCGGCTGGCCGGCCTGGTCGGCTGGGCAGGGCCGGACAACGCTTGGCTCATCGGCCAGGACGGCGCCTTCGCCGCCCGGTTGGCTGGACGCTTCCACACCGTCGGAGGTGTCCTGGAAGGCCTCCGGCAGGCCGTCGACAGCCACCTCGCGCTAGCCGCAGCCGCACGTCCACTGGCCGAGCACAGCCCGCTGGCGAACTCCCACGGCACGCGCTACCCCATCGTCCAAGGCCCGATGACCCGGGTGAGTGACGTGCCCGCTTTCGCGCGGGAGGTTGCCCAGGCCGGAGCGCTCCCGTTCCTGGCACTCGCCCTCATGCGGGGACCCGAAGTAGAGACATTGCTGCGAGAAACCCAGCGAGAGCTCGGCGACCTGCCCTGGGGGGCCGGCATTCTCGGGTTCGTCCCGCACGAGCTGCGTGCGGAACAGATGGCGGTCCTCGAACGCTATCCGCCGTCCTTCGCGCTGATCGCGGGCGGGCGGACCGACCAAGCGGTACGCCTGGAACGCGATGGCATTCCGGCCTACCTGCACGTTCCCTCGCCGGGTCTGCTGAAGCTGTTCACAGCGGCCGGAGCTCGCCGGTTCGTCTTCGAGGGGCGGGAGTGCGGGGGGCACGTCGGTCCGCGAGCCAGCTTCGTGCTCTGGAACACGATGATCGACGTCCTTTTGGAGTCGGTTCCGCCGGATGACCTGCCCGACTGCCATCTGCTGTTCGCCGGGGGGGTACACGACGCCTGCTCAGCCGCCATGGTCGCCGCGATGGCGGCAGCACTGACCGATCGTGGCGTCAAGGTCGGCGTGCTGCTCGGGACGGCCTACCTGTTCACCGAGGAGGCGGTGGCCACCGGCGCGATCACTCCGACGTTCCAGGATGAGGCGACCCGCTGCATCGGCACTGTGCTGTTGGAAACCGGACCGGGTCACACCACTCGCTGCGCGGACACCCCTTTCGCGATTGGCTTCCGGCAGGAGCAAGGACGGCTCATCGAGCAGGGTCTTTCTGCTGAGGAAATTCGGACCCGGCTGGAAATGCTCAATCTCGGCCGGGCCCGGGTCGCCTCGAAGGGCCTCGACCGCGCCGCGGAGAACGGACATGATCCTGGCGCACCGAAGTTCGTCACGCTGACACCCGAGGACCAAGCGGCCCGGGGCATGTACATGCTCGGCCAAGTGGCGCACCTGCGCAGTGCCACCGTGACCCTCGCTGAGCTTCACCATGACGTCTCGGTGACCGGCTCCGCGCTGCTGGACGGGCCAGCGCGGCAGGCGACCACCCGAGCAGTCGTCAGCGAGCCGGGACAGCCCTGTGACATCGCCATCATCGGGATGAGCTGCCTGCTGCCCAAGGCGCCCGACCTCGCCACCTACTGGCAGAACATCCTGGCCAAGCTCGACGCGATCATCGAGGTTCCAAAAGAACGGTGGGATCTGGGGGTTTACTTCGACGCCGACCCGAGCGCGCCGGACAAGATCTACTCGAAATGGGGCGGGTTCCTCGACCAGATCCCCTTCGATCCGATGCGCTACGGCATGCCGCCGAATAGCCTGCCCTCGATCGAGCCCCTGCACCTGCTCGCCCTAGAGGTGGTCCGGGCGGCGCTGGACGACGCCGGCTACCTCGACCGCCCCTTCAGCCGCCGCCAAACAGGAGTGATCTTCGGCATCAGTGGCGTCGGCGACCACGGCGCCGGATACGGTGTCCGCTCCAGCCTGCCTGCGTTGCTCGGGGACGTCGGGCCCGAGATCTTCGACAGGCTCCCGACCTGGACCGAGGACTCGTTCCCGGGCATCCTGCTCAACGTCACGGCGGGACGGGTGGCGAACCGTTTCGACCTCGGGGGGGTCAATTACACGGTCGACGCCGCGTGTGCTGCGTCGCTGGCCGCCGTCTATCTGGCGGTACGCGAGCTGACCGACGGCACCGCCGACATGATGATCGTCGGCGGTGCAGACACCGCGCAGAACCCTTTCAGTTATCTCAGTTTCAGCAAGACCCACGCCTTGTCGGCCCGTGGACGCTGCCGCCCGCTGGATGCCGGAGCCGACGGCATCGTGATCAGCGAGGGGCTCGGTGTCCTGATGCTGAAGCGGCTCGCCGACGCCGAGCGGGACGGCGATCGCATCTACGCCGTCATCAAGGGGGTCGGCAGCTCGAGCGACGGCCGCGACAGAAGCCTTACCTCCCCGCGGCCCGAAGGGCAGGTGCTCGCCTTGGAGCGGGCCTATGCCAAAGCGGGTTACTCACCGGCCACGGTCGGTCTGATCGAGGCCCACGGCACCGGGACAGCTGCCGGCGACCGCGCCGAGCTCACCACGCTCAATCTGGTCTTCGACGCGGCCGGCGCGTCCGCGCAGCAGTGTGCGGTCGGGTCGGTCAAGTCGATGATCGGCCATACGAAAGGTACCGCCGGCATTGCCGGGCTGATCAAGGTGGCGCTCGGCTTGCACCACAAGGTGCTGCCCCCAACGCTGGGCGTCGAGCAACCGAACCCTGCCATCGCCCAGCCGGACAGCCCGTTTTACGTCAACAGCGAGTCGCGCCCGTGGGTTGTGGCCCCTACCGCGCCGCCCCGGCGGGCGGGCGTCAGCGCGTTCGGTTTCGGCGGCACGAACTTCCACGTCGCCGTCGAGGAATACACCGGCGCCTACCAGGAGGACACGGCCGATTCTCCCCTGCATGACTGGCCCAGCGAGCTGTTCGTCTGGTCTGCTGGATCGCGCGACGAGCTACGCGACCGCGTAGTGGAGCTCGAAAGGGCGCTGGCCGCGGCGCCGGAGGCTCCACCGCTGCGCGAGGTGGCCCGCGCGGTCTGGGTGCAGGACAAGCCCGGGCTTGCAATTCGGCTCGCGATCGTGGCCACGTCGATCAGCGATCTGCGGTCGAAGCTGGGCACCGCGCGCGGCGCGCTGGCCACCCCGGACGCCGAGGTCTGGGATCGCCGCGGTATTTACTTGACCACCACGCCGTTGGCGGCGCAGGGATCCGTCGCCTTCCTCTACCCAGGCCAAGGCTCGCAGCACCCCGACATGCTCCGCGACCTCGCTATTGGTTTCCCTGAGGTGCGCCACGCGTTCGAGTTGGCCGACGCCGTACTGGCCGATCAGCTGGACAAGCCGCTGTCTGCTTACGTTTTCCCGCCGCCGGGCTTCGACCCAGACAACAATCGAGCCAGCGCTGCGGCGCTGAGAAAGACCGACCGGGCCCAGCCCGCCCTGGGCGCGGCCGGGATGGGACTGTCAAGGCTGCTCGCCGCACTGGGAGTGAGCCCCGATGTGACCGCGGGCCACAGCTACGGCGAGTATGTAGCGCTCTGCGCTGCGGGTGTCATCGACGAGGACGTCCTTTACCGCCTGTCACATGCGCGGGGCCGATGCATCATCGACGCTGCGGCGTGCGCTCCTGGCACCGAGTCCGATCTCGGCACGATGGCCGCGGTGTCGGAGTCCCCTGCCCGGTTGCAGGACGTGCTGGGTGCCACCACAGACGTCTGGGTTGCCAATCTGAACGCACCGAAACAGACCGTGATCGCCGGGACCCGGCCCGGGATCGAGCGAGCAGTCGGACTTCTGGGTACCGCCGGGATCGCAGTGAAGCTCCTCAATGTGGACTGCGGGTTCCACTCCCCGCTGGTCGCCCCCGCCCGCGATCGGCTCGCGCGGGTGTTGGCCGACGTGCACATCGCGGCCCCGAAGCTGGCGGTCTATGCCAACACCTCCGCCGCGCCCTACCCCGCCGACCCGGCGCAGCTCGCTGATCTGCTCACGGAGCACCTCGTGCGGCCGGTCCGCTTCGCCGAGCAGGTCGAGCAGATGCATGCCGCCGGTGTCCGCCTGTTCGTGGAGGTGGGCCCCGGTGGGGTGCTGACCGGCATCGTCGGCCAGGTGCTCGGCACCCGCCAGCACCTCGCCGTGCAGACCCAGGACTCCAGCTGCGGGTTCACCGCGTTGCAGCACGCCCTGGCGCAGCTCAGCGCGCACGGCGTCGCCCTCGACCTCGACCGGCTCTACCAGGGCAGGGTGGCGCGGAACCTCCGATTGGATGCGTTGGGCGAGGACCTCGCCCCGGCCCCGCTGCCGCCCACCACCTGGTTGGTCAACGGAGGCTCCGCACGGCCCATGCATCCGGCAACCCCGGTCCGGGAACAGTCCGCGCCGGCCCGCCCACCAGCAGCGATCGCACCTCAGCCACCTATTCCGGTCCAAGCAGCGGTTCCACCCCCACGGTCACCGGACCCGGTCCAGCCCGTCCCCGCGCAGTCATCGGTTCGGCTCCCGCAGGTACAGGTTCCGGTCCAGGCACCGGTCCCCGCCCAGGCGTCTGTCCCGGCGCTGGCCTCGCACTCCGGATCCGTCCCCGGACCGATCGCGCAGACGGACAACGATGCGACCTCGCTGCGCTTCCAGGAGCTCATGGGCAAGTTCCTGGATGTGCAGCAGGAGGTCATGGTCGCCTACCTGCAGGGCTCGCCGCGTGGGTCTATTCCCGTTCCGAGGCTTCCCGCTGAAACCGTGCTTCATGAGACCGTGCCCCAGCTAGCGATACCTGCCGCAGCCGAGATGGCGGCCCCGGCCGTACCCGAGATAGCGGTCCCCGCCGCACCCGAGGTAGCCGCCCCGGTAGCGGCGCCGGTGCAGGCCGCACCTGAGCCACCACGCGCCGACCAGATCGCCGGCGAGCTGGTGCGACTGGTAGCAGAACGGACCGGATACCCACCCGAAATGCTCGGCCTCGACGTCGACATGGAAGCCGACCTCGGCATCGACTCCATCAAACGAGTCGAAATCCTCGCCGCAGCCACACAATCCCTGCAACCCGACTCCACCACCCCAGCAGCGGTCAACGAAGAACGCATGGAAACCCTGACCAAGGCCAGAACCCTCCGCGCCCTCATCACGGCATTCCTGGCCATGGACCCCGCCACCAGCAACGGCCACGCCCCGGTCCCGGCCGCAGGCAACGGCCACGTGCCGACCCCGGCCGCCGGCAATGGCCACGCGCCGATCACCGACACCGAGCTGCCCCGTTTCGTCCCCACCGTCGTCGACGCCCCGATCGGCACGGCGACCACGTCGTTGTCGGGGGTGGTCGCGATCACCGACGACGGCCAGGGCGTCGCCACCGCGCTGGCCGAATCGCTGCGCGGCCGAGGAATCGACGTTGCCCTGATCCGGCACCGGCCGGGCCCGCTGGACATCGGGCCGGACGAGTATGCGGCATCGCTCGACGATGCGCAGGCCACCAGCGACCTCATCGAGGCGGTCCGTCAGCAGCAGGGAGCAATCACGGGTCTCGTGCACCTGCTTCCGCTGCGTGCGGGGCCAGCCTTCGATGCGCTGGAGGTCGGGGGCCAGCAGGCACGGGTCAACCTGGAGGCGCGGTCGCTGCTGCACCTGGCCCAGGCAGCAAGCGCCGACCTGCGGCGCCCTGGCGTGCAGACCCGGCTGCTCACCGCAGTCCGGATGGATGGCGGGTTCGGCTATCACCACACCGGCTCGTCGTTCCAGCCGAGCCAGGGAGCGGTAACAGGCTTGGTCAAGACGCTGGCGGCCGAATGGCCGGAGGTCGGGTGCAGGGTCGTCGACCTGGATCCGGCGATCACTAACGCGAGCGAGCTGCTCGCCGCGGAGCTCGGATCCGACGATCGCCAGATCGAGGTCGGATGGTCGCCGGGCCGTCGGTGCGGGGTGCGGCTCGCGCCTGCCCCGCTGCCGGCCGCAGGCAGTGCGGAGCCGATGATCAGTTCCGACTCCGTCGTGCTCATCGTCGGTGGTGCCCGAGGCATCACGGCCGGCGTCGCCCGCGAGATCGCTCGACGCTTCCAACCGACGATCGTGATCGTCGGCCGCTCCAGCTCCCCGGAGGACGGCGAAGCAGCCGACACCGCCGGGATCACCGAGCCGAGAGCGTTGCGGATGGCGCTGGCCGCCCGGTTGGGGCGCGCTGGCGCGCCGGCCACCCCAGCCCAGGTAGAGCCCGCCTACCGGCGGCTGCTCGCGGACCGGCAGGTGCGGGCGAACCTGGCGACCATCGCCGAGCTAAGCGCTCGGGTCCACTATCACCAGCTCGATGTGCGCGACGCCGACGGCGTCGCCCAGCTCGTCGACCGCATCTACGCGGTACACGGTCGGATCGACGGCGTCATCTACGGGGCCGGGGTCATCGAGGACAAGCTAACCGAGGGCAAGACCACCGATTCGTTCGACCGGGTCGTCCAGACCAAAACGGTCGGTGCCTTCGCCCTGGCCCGAGCGCTGCGGCCGGAAAGCTTGACGTTCTTTGCGCTGTTCTCCTCGATCAGCGCGCGGTTCGGCAACCCAGGGCAGGGCGACTACGCGGCCGCCAATGAGGTGCTCAACAAGCTCGCGACGTGGCTGGACGCGCGCTGGCCGGGCCGGGTGACGTCGCTGAACTGGGGTCCCTGGAAGACCGACGGGATGGTCTCCGCCGAGGTGGAGCGGCTGATGAACAGCCGCGGCGTGACGCTCATCCCGTTCGATCATGGGGTCGCCGCGCTGCTCGACGAGCTGGATCGGGGCCGCAAGGGAGACGTCGAGGTCCTGTTCGGCTCCGGACCCTGGCAGGTAGCCACCCCGCTGCTGGACGACGCCACGGTCACCCAGTCAGCCGACGGTGTCGCCTTGACCCGGGTCCTCGACCCGGACCGCGACCGCTACCTGCGCGATCACTGCCTGGACCAGCATCCGGTGCTGCCGATGGCGGTCGCGATGGAATTGATGGCCGAGGCTGCGGCCGGGACCAGACCAGGCTACGAGGTCACCGAACTGCGCGGGTTGCAACTCCTGCGCGGGGTGGTCCTGGACGACGGTCCCCGACCGATCACCGTGCGGGCCGCAGGCGCCCCACCGGTCGACGACGGCGGGATCGCTGTTGATGTGAGCATCGTCGACGAACGCGCCGAGCGGATGTCGTACCGAGCCGGGGTCGTGCTGCGCCACGCACTGCCCCCGGCGCCACCAACACCGATCCGGTCGTCGGCCGGACTCGATCCGTTCCCCATGACTGTCGAGCAGGCTTACGACGAGCTGCTGTTCCACGGACCGCTGCTGCAGGGGATCAGCCGGATCGAGGGAATCAACGACGACGGGATAGTCGCGACGCTGCTACCGTCGTCCCCTCAAAGCTGCCTGGCAGGCGCTGGACCGGGCGCATGGATCGTCGACCCGGTGCTGCTCGACAGCGGCTTCCAGCTCGGCCTGCTCTGGGCGCGCACCCGCCTCGACATGACTGCGCTGCCATCCCGAATACAGCGCTACCGCCGCTTCGCGGCGTTGCCGGCGGGACCGGTGCACTGCGATCTGCGGGTGGCCGTGCGCGGCGGGGGACACATCCTCGATGTGCAGCTGGCGTTCATGGACCCCCAGGGACGGCTGCTCGTACTCATCGAAGGGATGGAGCTGACCGGTAGCCGATCGCTGAACCGGCTGGCAGGTGCAGTGGCGGGAGGTCACGTTCGATGAGTACTCGAGGGAGTACCAGAGGTGACATCGCCATCGTCGGCATGGCGGGCGTCTTTCCCAAGGCACCCGATGTCGCAGCCTTCTGGGAGAACATCCTCGCCAAGGTCGACGCGGTGACCGACGCGCCGCCGTTGTGGGGCGCCGATCTCGTCTACGACCCGGCATCGTCAGCCTCCAACCGCATCTACACCAAGCGGGGCGGCTTCATCAGCGACCTGTCCCATTTCAACCCCCTCACGTACGGGATCCCACCCCGATCGGTCGAAGGAAGCGACCCGGAACACTTCATCGCGTTGCGGATCGCCCACGAAGCCCTCGCTGACGCGGGTTATCTCGACCGGCCTTTCAACCGGGAACGCACCGGGGTAATCCTCGGACGAAGCACGGTGGGCAACCGCAGCACGGCTGCGGTCTTCCAGCACGGGCTGGTGATCGACCAGACGATCCGCCTGCTCGCCACCCTGCACCCGGAGTACTCCGCCGACGAGCTTGAGCGGATCGACCGGGAACTACGGGCGGATCTGCCACCCTTCAATGCCGAGACCGCCCCTGGCCTGGTCCCTAGCGTGATGTGTGGACGCATTGCCAACCGCCTGGACCTGATGGGCCCGGCATACACAGTGGACGCCGCCTGTGCGTCCTCGCTGCTGGCCGTCGAGCTCGCCATCGCCGACCTCGCGAGCGGGAAGATGGACATGGCACTGGCCGGAGGCGTGCAGACGTCCACCACATTCATGATCGGAATGATCTTCTGCCAGCTCGGCGCGCTGTCCCGGCGGGGCAACGTGGGATCGTTCAGCCCCGACGCGGACGGCACGCTGCTCGGCGAAGGCGCGGGGATCCTCGTGCTCAAACGCCGCGAGGACGCCGAGCGGGACAACGACCGCATCTATGCCCTGCTCAAGGCGGTCGGGATGGCCAGCGACGGGCGAGCTGTGGGGATGCTGGCCCCGCGCGTCGAGGGTGAGGAACTGGCGATGCGCCGGGCCTACGAGCTGGCTGGGATCTCACCGCAGACGGTGTCGCTGGTCGAGGGACACGGTACCGGGACGCTGGTCGGCGACGCGATCGAACTGGAAGGCCTCGGTCGGATCTTCGGTGCGGACGTCGGCGGCGACCACCCCGCTGGCAACGACCCCGGTGACCACGCACAGCCGTGGTGTGCGCTGGGCTCGGTCAAGTCAATGATCGGCCATCCAATCCCCGCAGCCGGCGCGGCGGGGTTGATCAAGACCGCGCTGGCGCTGTACCACAAGGTGCTCCCGCCGACCCTGCATGCCGATGCGGGCAACCCGAAGCTTGAGTCCACGCCCTTCTATCTCAACAGCGAGACACGGCCCTGGATCCACAGTGGCCCAGAGCCCCGCCGGGCGGCGGTGAGCGCGTTCGGCTTCGGGGGGATCAACGCCCACGCCATCCTCGAGGAACATGCCGGTAATGGACACGTCGGCGAGGCGCCCCAGTCACATCCGCCTCAGCGGAACCTGCACCGCAGCTTCGACGCCGAGGTCGTCGTGTTGTCGGCCGAGGGCCCGGGGGAGCTGCTCGCCCGTGGCCGCGAGCTAGGCCGGCTGCTGGCCGA
>JAODNG010000301.1 GCA_025465385.1 Pseudonocardiales bacterium | reverse complement strand
CGAGCTCGCGCAGCGCGCCCCGGAGCTGGTCTCGGCGGTGCTGGGCGCGGTGAAGGAACAAGGCCCCGTCGGTGCGGGCACCCTGGAGCGGGAGTTGGGCGCAGGGATCCGTGCAGTACCTGGATCGTGGTGGAATCGGACCGACACAAAACGGATCTGTGAGTGGCTCTTCGGCATGGGCCAGCTCGTCGCCGGTACGCGGCGTGGATTCGAGCGGCTCTATGACCTGCCGGAGCGGGTGCTTCCGGCGGAAGTGCTCGGCCGCCGAGTTGACCCTGAGCAGGGCGCTCGTGAGCTGGTGACGCGCGCTAGTTCCGCGCTGGGCGTAGCCACCGAAGCTGACCTGCGGGACTACTACCGGTTACGACCGGAGCGCAGCCGCAAGGCGGTGACGGAGCTGGTGGAAGCCGGAGAGCTGCAACCAGTGATGGTCTCGGGCTGGCGGGCACCGGCCTACCGGCACCGCGATGCTCGCACGCCGCGACGGATCACCGGCGCCGCACTGCTATGCCCGTTCGATCCGCTGATCTGGGACCGGGCGCGCACTGAGCGGCTGTTCGGCTTCCGCTACCGGATCGAGATCTACGTCCCGGAGCACCGGCGTAGCCACGGCTATTACGTGTTCCCTTTCCTGCTGGACGGGGAGATGGTCGCCAGAGTCGACCTCAAGGCTGACCGTTCCGCAGGACTGCTGCGGGTGCCGGGTGCTTTCGCCGAGCCCGGGATCGCAGACACTTCGCGAGTGGTCACCGAGCTCGCCGGGGCGCTGAAGGAGATGGCGCAATGGCTGGAGCTGGACGGGATTGCCGCTGGGCAGCGCGGGGACCTGGTCGCGGCGCTGGGCAGCGCGACCAGGCGTCGCGTGCCGGTCAGGATGGTGCCGCGGTGACCAGTGCGTCGCCTGATCCGGTCCGGGCGCGCACCCGAAGCGTGACCCCACCCTCGGAGGGCGGCCCGCCGACCGGCAGGTCGCTGTGCGCGCGCCCGGACCCGGAGCTGACGTCCAACTCAGCAAGGACACCGGTGTGGATCCCGACCCGCAGCTGCCCCGAACCCGTGGTCAGCTCAAGGCCACCGGCGCTCGCGTCGACCACCGTGAGGTCCCCGCTGCCGGTGCGCGCGCTGAGGTCGCGCGCGACGGAGCCGAGCCGGACGTCGCCGGAACCGGTCTGCACGGTGCCGCTGCCGTGCGTGCCCTCGACGCTGCTCACGTCGACTTCCCCGGACCCGGTCCGCACCCGCAGCTGGCCCGAGACCGTTCCCAACCGCACGTCGCCCGAGCCGGTGCGGATTTCGGCCGCTCCGGTACAGCGTTGCGCCCGGATCTGTCCAGAGCCGGTCCCGGCGTCGAGAGCGGCTGCCATTCCAGTAACGGCGATGTCCGCGGAGCCGCTTCGAGCGTTGATCGTCGAGCCCGACGGCGCGGTCACGTGGATTATCAGCGGCACAGTGCGCAGCGGACCCTCCCGCGGTGTGCGTACGGTGAGTCGCTGCCCGGTGAAGTCGATCATCGTGGACCGCACCGCCTCGGCTGCCACCTCGCCCGGGGCAGTGGCCCCGGTCTGTTCGCCCAGCCAGTTCAGCAGGCCGCCGATCCCTACCGCCCACGGCGGCTGGCTGGTCGGATCCGGGCGAATATGGACAGCTACCTCAGGGCCCGCAGCGCTGTCGGCCAAGGTGATATCCAGCCGTCCACTATCCAGCTCGACCGAGATGTCGATTGGTCCCTGGCACTCGAAGTCCTGTTGCCGAACC
Source organism: Pseudonocardiales bacterium (assembly GCA_025465385.1). Taxonomy (GTDB): domain Bacteria; phylum Actinomycetota; class Actinomycetes; order Mycobacteriales; family Pseudonocardiaceae. Next base: position 1,744 of record JAODNG010000301.1, on the reverse strand, counting down.
ACCGATGCGTCGGTGTCGTCCTGTTTCACAAGTTCTCCTCAACAAGATAGGCGCTGGTCAGCCTTGGACCCACCCTTGGACCCGATTGCGACTACGGCGATCGCCCGGACCCCGGCGCGTCTCGTTCCACGGCTCGCCGCGCAACGCGCCCGCGACGGCCTGCGAGACCCAGGTGTTCAGGGACACGCCCTGCTCGGCGGCGGCCCGTTCAGCCTGACCCTTGAGCTGGTCGAACAGCCGCAGGGTCATCCGTCGGATGTCACCGTTGGCGTCACCGAAAGCGCCGGGCTCGTTGGGCGGCGACGAACCCTCCGCCCGCGGATCGGTGGCATGGATCCCACTAGCACTCGAGCCGGTATCGGATGGAGCGCTCACCGCGATCCGCACGTCACGGCCGTCCAGGCGCACCTCCACCACCCGGTCATCCAGCGCCGCGGTGACTTCTGCGGCGAGGTCGGACAGTGCATTCATGATGGCCAAGCGGGTCGCGGGTCCGAGCGCCGCGCCCAGCACGGCTGCGGTGTGGCGGGTCTGCTCGTCGCCCGCCGACGCGGCGGCGGTGAGGTCTTCGCGCAGCTGTGAGATGTACGGAGTGAGGTCCATGGTGTCAAGAATGGCGTCACATTTGACGTCAGTCAAGACGCCACCCGAGTCCCAGTACGCTGCGGACGCTCGGAACCGTGCCCGTCTGAGAGGAATGCACAGTGAGCCAAGCGCAGGGAGTTGACGGCGCCGCGAGCGCCACCGAAGCGCAAGTCAAGGACCCACCGGTGAGCACCGTGACGTTGCGGGTCCAGCTCGTCGGCAAAACCGAGTTCTTCCCGCCCGATGATGTGCCGTGGTCCACCGATGCGGACGGTGGGCAAGCACTCGCCGAGTTCGCCGGTCGGGCCTGCTACCAGTCGTGGCGTAAGCCCAATCCGGTGACCGCGACGAATGCCGGATACCTCCGACATATCCTTGAGGTAGGTCACCTGTCAGTGCTCGAACACGGCACGGTCAGCTTTTACCTCACCGGCGTATCGCGGTCGTTGACCCATGAGCTGATCCGGCACCGGCATTTTTCCTACTCGCAGCTGTCTCAGCGCTACGTTCCCGAGCGGACCGCCGCGATGGTCGAACCGGACGTGATCGCCAATGACCATGAGCTGCACCAGCGGTTCCACGCCGCAGCTCAGGCCAGCCAGCAGGCCTACAACTACCTTCTCGCCGGTTTGGAAGAACGCTTCGCCGACGAGCCGAACGCCACGTTGCGCCGCAAGCAGGCCCGCCAGGCGGCACGCTCGGTGTTGCCCAATGCCACTGAGACCCGCATCGTGGTCACCGGCAACTACCGGGCCTGGAGGCACTTCATCGCGATGCGTGCCACCGAGCACGCTGACGTCGAAATCCGCGAGCTGGCCGTCGAGTGCCTGCGCCAGCTGCACAAGGCTGCACCCAACGCGTTCGGTGACTTCGAGATCAGCGTCTTGCCAGACGGTACCGAGATCGCCTCCAGCCCGTTCGTGTCAGAGGGCTGAAGTAGCGTGCAGTCATGGACCTCGACGAGGCACGCAGCGTTGTCGCTGAGCAGCACCACGCGGTGCTGACCACCCTGCGTCGCGACGGTACGCCGCAGATGTCTCCGGTGGCGGCGACGGTCGACGCAGCGGGCCGGGTAGTGGTGAGCACCCGCAAGACGGCGTTCAAGGTGCGAAATCTGCGACGTGACCCGCGGGCGTGGCTGTGTGTGCTGTCTGACGGG
>JAODNG010000127.1 GCA_025465385.1 Pseudonocardiales bacterium | reverse complement strand
GTTAGCGCTGGTGGGGTGCCGGGGTCCCCTAACTTGGGGGGTTGTCAATCCCCTAATGCGGGTTTTTGGCAACCCGGTGTGATCCCCGATGGCGGGGTGCGGTGTGGGCTCTAGTTTTGCTCTCACCCCGCCGGGCAGCCCGCCTGGTACTCCGCTAAGGAGCTTGACAGCGATGAACGTGACCCAGAGCCTGCTCGATTTCATTCTCAACCTGATGCGTGACGGCGACGCCAAGGCCGCCTTCGTGGCCAACCCCGAGCGGGCGCTGGCCGACGCGGGGCTGAGCAACGTCTGCAGCGAAGACGTTTCTGATGCGATGTCGTATGTCTCGGAGTATCACCCGGTGACCTTCGTCGGCGACCGGGACTACAACGTGGGCCACACCAGCGTGTCTCAGCACGCCAGCAGCCACCGCTCCGACGACTACCGCGACGAGGACCGGGGTTATCGCCCCGAGCACCACGACGGTGACTCCCACGCCGCGGCGGTGCGCCAGCTCGACTACATCACCAACAACTACTCCTACACCGACAGCCACGACACGGTCATCGACAAGTCAGTCAACCAGAACATCTGGAACAAAGGCGACCTGTCGCAGCACTTCGATGACCACTCGGTGACCGCGACCGATCACTCCGTCGCCGCCGGCCGCGACATCAACGGTGACGTCGCCAACGGCAACGACAACGTCGTCGGGCACGACAACAATGTCGGTAACACCATCCACAGCGACAACCACGCCATCACCGACTCGTTTCACAGCACCAACATCGCCGACCACGGCGGCATCGCGGGTAACGACAACGACGGCAACGCCACCAACGCGCATAACAGCAACGTCGCCACCAACGGCAGCAAGATCGACAACTCGACGCACAGCGACGACTCCCGCACCGAGATCAACTCCCACAACAGCAAATCAATCTCCGACACCGACAGCCACGACCACACCGTGCAGATCGAAAACCACCCCGAAACCACGATCACCGACTCCGGCAACGGCTCGCACAACGAGGACTCCCAGATCGACCAAAGCCACATCCAGCAACACGGCCTGGTCAACGTCGACCACGTCCTGAGCGACAACCACACCGCCCTCGACCTGCTCTAACCCCACCACCAACACACAACCGGCTCTGCCATCCCACCCAGGGACGGCGGAGCCGGTTGTGTTTGCGGGCTTTACCTGCGCACCGTGGCTGCGAGCCGCGGTCAGTCGTCCTCGTCGGGGTGCCCGCACCCCGCTGTGGGGAGGGCACCCTGACGACGACCAGCGAGGCTAGAGAGCGCCCAGGATGTCCGCCAGGAGGCCGCGGTGATCGCGGTCCCAGCCGTAGTTGTAGTGGCGATCGTTGTAGCCGTTGTAGTAGTGGCTTCCCCGGCGGCTGAAGTAGTCGTCGCAACCGTAGTCGCAACCGCGGTCACAGTCATCGCCGCCGTGGTGGCCGCCACCCTGTGCGAAAATTGCAGAAACCCGCATGCCCGCTCCTTCGTATAGAAAGGGAGCAATGGAGCCAAGCCCGGAGCAATCTGGGTAATTTAGTCAGCAACGCGTTTGTGTAGAGCCTCGACGCGCCGGCAGTGCCCCCCCGGTGCAAAACCAGCAGCTCATCATCGACAGTCAGCAACCCCCCAGTGATCCGACCCCGTCCCCTCACTCACCGTGGTCAAATGCTCCTCGAACGTAAGCTATCCCCGGGACAATATCAACAGTAACTTCTAGTGACAACCTGATCACGCTCAGTGGTGCTGCGTGCGGCGTAGCCGCAGTGCGACCACGATCAGCACCACCGCCGCGAGCGCGCCTAGCAGCACGCTGTCGGGAACGTGGGCGCCGGCGACGATGATGACGTTCTGCACCGCGAGAGTGGTGCCGGTGCCGGTGGAGTAGAGGCCGGTAGTGCCGTCGAAGAGTAGGAACACGACCCCAACGGCGATGAACAGCACCCCGGAGACGGTGCTGGTGGTGTGCAGCCGCAGTCCACCGATGCGGTACTCGCGCCCTCGCAGCCAGCGCCGCCGCCCGAGGTCGAAGCGCTGCCACAGCGCGGCCAGGACGAACAGCGGTGCTGCCATTCCCAACGCGTACACCGCGAGCAGCGCGGCGCCGCGCAGCGGCTGGCCACTCGCAGCGGCCACCGTGAGCACCGCGCCGAGGATCGGTCCGGAGCAGAACCCGGCCAAGCCGTAGGCGGCGCCGAGCCCGATCGTGCAGACCCAGTTGCCGCCGGCGGCCATCCGCTGCTGGACCCGCACCGCGGGGCGCAGACTCCACCCACCACCGAGTATCTGGATGATGCCAAATCCGACGATCATCCAACCGGCCAGCAGGATGAGGGCCTCCCGATGCAGCGTGACGACCGAGGCTAAGGCGCTGGACCCGGCGCCGAGGGGGACCAGCACCGCGGCCAGGCCGAGGAAGAACACCCCGGTCCGGGCGAGCAATTCGGTGGCTCCAGCGAACGCGTAGGCGAAAAACGACGGTAGTAGCAGCGCGCTGCATGGGCTGATCAGCGCGAGTAGCCCGCCGAGGAACGCGGCAAGGTAGCCGATGTCGAGCACGTCAGCGGCCGCGGTCGCCGACTGCGTCGATCACCTGATGGAAGGTTGCCAGCGGCTGCGCCCCGACGACCATCTGCCCGCCGATGACGAAGCTGGGTACTGCAGTGACTCCTAGCGCCGAGCCGAGCGCACGGTCGTCGCTGACCTGTGCGGCGATCGCAGGATCGGCGAAGTCGCGCTGGAATCGGGCGAGATCGAGCTCGACGCTGCGGGCGGTGGCGATCAGCGATGTTTCGGTGACGGCGCCGCTATTCTCCCGACCTTGCTGGCGATACAGCGCGTCGTGGTACTGCCAGAACCGGCCCTGCCGGCCGGCGGCCCGAGCAGCCCGCGCGGCCAGCACCGACTCTGGACCGAGGTAGGCGAAATCGTGCCATTCCAGCCGGACCCGGCCCGAGTCGACGTACTGGCGCAGCAGGCTCGGTTCGGTGTCGAAGGTGTATGCCCGGCAGTACGGGCACTGAAAATCGCCCCACTCGGAGATCACTACCGGCGAGTCGGGCCGACCCAGGGCCAGCGGATCGTCCGGGATTCGCCGCGCGGCGGCCAACCGGGCTTGGGTACTCGGATCAGCTCCGGCCGCCCCAGCTGTCCCCGATGTCCCAGTGCTCGACGTGGCGCTGAGGCTCACCGCGGCCAGTACCGCGAGCACCACCATGGCGACCAGACCGCCGAGCCATACTCGCCGACGCCGGGTTGGGTGCGTTCTCGACTCACTCATCGTCGGACCCGTCACCACTCACTCTCTAGCAGGTCCGGAAGGCGTCGGCTACCTTGCCGAGCACGCCGGTGGCACCACCTGGCGACGGGCGGTCCCGGTCGACGGACGCGTCGCACGTCATGAGCCTCGATCTACCCCCGCGATGTCCGGAGCGAACCGACCGGTCGTGGCATTCGTCTTGATCACGTTTGCGACCAATTCACGAGGTTGGTCAAAATAGTCCATCACGACAATGCCCACGCGTCCACGCGGCGATCCTGCGAGATAGGTGTTGAGACGCGAATTTATCGCTTCGGCGTAGCCACGTGCGGTCAAGTCAACGGCACTGGAGAAAGTAATGTACAGATCCTCGGGATCGCCGCGCCTGGCCTCCTCCAGGTGTGCGACGACGAAATCGAACTTGTCGTCATCGCCGGGGTTCTGATAACGGTCCTCGACATCATAGAAGGGGGCTGCAGCGTTTCTAAATCGCTGGTTTTCCGGCCAAAAAGTCGCATCGAATCCGATGTCTTCACCACCTTCGAACCTGCGCAGCAGGACGATCTTACCGCGAACGTCTTCCAACGTTGTTTCCGAACTGAACGCCGGATGTGGTGTGTGGAGGTCGCTATCCGGTGGAGCGGCGGTGAAATTGTAGAACAGCGACCCATTTTTGTCGTGTTCCCACGTTATCGCTTTGAAGGTATCCTCGAAGGAGCGGGTGTTCGCGCAATCGCGGGCGGTATCTCCTAGGGAAGACAGCTTGCAAAGAACTCGCGATGGCGCTAATTTACCGAGCGCGCTATCCACGGGGTCCTCATTGCTGACTGACAGCAGAATGGTTTCCGACGGTTGCGCGTCGAGAAAGTCGGAGCAAATCGTCAGTACTTCCGCATAGCTTTTCTCCATGCAGACGACGTCGTGGTGCACGCAAAGGTTGTCCTGGGAGTGCGCGAGCCTGATGTCGAGGAATCGTATCCCCGCGGCAAGTTGGTCGGACAGACCACGATCTTGGGTTTTGGCGAACCCGAGAGGCCCCTCGACACTGGCCGAGTGATGTGTACCCGGAATGCTCAGCATTGTCAGCGCTGCGTCGTCGGGAATATCGCCCATCCAGGAGGTGTGCAGAATCACCTCGTCCATTTCTCCCCCGATTTTCTGCCCTCAGGCACCTGGCTGGATCCCTGCCCCGTACTCAACGGTACCTCGCTGCCCCTCGCCGGTACCGGGAAGGCTGCGGAAACCGTCAAGATCGCTGACCGTGCGAGTCGCACTGCCACAGCTGACTTTCGACATCAAAGGTAGCGGATTCGAGGTCGTTTCAGCGCAGCGATGCGGAGGTGGCCGCGCCCGGATGAGCCGGCAGCAGCCTGCGGCTCAGCTCACGTTGGCGGCGGCTGGATGCGCCGGTGGAGACGTGGTCCGTTGCCGACTGTGGGCCTGGATGTAGAGGGTTTCGAACCGCGCCAGGGACCCGTGGATGTCGTGCTCGGCGACCATGCGCAAGCCGGCCTGGCCCATGGTCTGGCGCAGTGCCCATGAGCCCAGCAGGGTGCTGAGATGGTATGCGAGTTGATCCACGTCGCCGGGCTGGTAGAGGTAGCCGTTGATGCCGGGATGGACCAGATGTGGCAAAGCCATCGCGTCGGCGGCCACGATCGGCTTGCCGCTGGCCAGTGCCTCCAGGGTCGCCAGGCTCTGCAGTTCGGCAACCCCGGGCATGCAGAACACGTCCGCTTCCGCGTAGACCGCGGGTAGCTCCTCGTCAGGCACGAACCCCAGGAAGTGCACGTGCTCGGCGACTCCGCGCCGCTGACTGCGTTGCTGCAGCGCTGCGCGCTGGTTGCCGGTACCGACTAGCCACAGTTGGACGTCGGTGTGGGCGGTATGGCGCACCAGCGATAGCGCGTCGATGAGTTCGGGCAGGTGCTTCTCCTCATCCAGCCGGCCGACGAACAGCACGCTGAGGCGGTCGGGAATGTCCCGTAGCGCGGCGGGCCGGTCAGTGGCGATGCGCGGATGGAAGCGGGCGAGGTCGACGCCGCAGCTGATGGCCTCGACCTCACGCCCTACCCCCTTGTCTCGGATCAGCCGGGCCGCGATCGGAGTCGGCGTAGTGATGTGCGCGACCGTGCGGAACACCCGGGCGAAGTCGCGCCACGCCAACGCACAGGCGCCCCGATGCAACCAAGCCGGGATGTGCGAGTAGCCGAGCAGGTTCTCGGGCATGAAGTGGTTGGTGGCAACCAGTGGAATACCCGTCTGGTGGGCGTGGTGAATCAGCGTCCGGCCGATCAGAAAATGACCCTGTGCATGGATGACGTCCGGGCGCAGTGCCCCGACGATCCGCCGGATATGAATCCCACTCATCAATGGGACGGGAATACGAAAGGCCGGGTGCAGCAGAATAGGAAATGAAGGGATGCGGTGGATCGTCACACCATCCCGTTCACCGACCATCGGTTGATCGGGATGGGCCGGACAGACCACATGCACTTCGTGGTCGCGCCGCGCCAGTCCAGCCGCCAGCCGCTGTGTGAAATAGGACGCGCCATTGACGTCCGGATAGTAGGTGTCGGTGCCGATCAGCACGCGCTGCCGCGCGGTGCGCGCAGCGGAGGGTGCATGGTCAGTCGGCATTTCCGGGCTCCCTTTTCTGATGAGGGACTGCGCCGCCAGTGCGTGAGCGGGCGATCTGTGGGCGGGGGAGCCAGCCAGGTAGGCGATCCCGCTGATGATCAGGACGCCGGCCAGGGCCACGATCACCAGGCTGGTCATATCCGTCGGCAAGACTTCACCGAGCACCAGGATGCCGCCGGCCACTGCGGTCACCGGGTCGATCACCGTGGTGGTGGCCAGCACTACCGCGGTGCTGCCCGCCCGGTAGGCGTGCTGTGTCAGCACGAGCCCAGCCACCGCCAATGGCAGCACGCTCGCAGCGGCGACCGCGGTCACGTCGTGGTTGCCCAGCTGGGCCAGCAGAGCACGGATAAGAGTCGAGGTGGTGCCGAAGAGAATGCCTGCCGCCAGCGCCAGCTGAATAGCAGGGACCCGTCCCCGGCGCCGGCCGAGACCGGCGAGGAGAGCACCAGTAATCGACGTCAGCGTCACCAGGACGACCGCGTCGGTCGCATCAAGGGACAGTGGTGGCTGCCTGGGAGCGACGAGCAACAGCCCTCCCAGGCCGACCACGACCAGTGCGCCGGCGGCCAGCTCCCCGGCGCGAACCCGGTACCCCCGCAGCGCCGCGGCCAGCGGCAGGGCGAACAACACCGCACTCACTCCCAGTGGTTGGACCAGCACCAGCGGTCCGGATCGCAATGCGAGCAGGTGCAGGCCACCACCGAGCAGCATCGCGACCATGCCCAATACCCAGCGGGGCCGCCGAACCAGGTGCACCAGCAGCCGCCACCCCGCCACCCGGGTGGCCGGCGCGGCGCTCGCCTCCTGCTGCTGCAGCGCAGCGGCGACTGCGAAACACAGCGCGCCCGCGACGGCCGCACAGATCGCCCACGCCGTCACGGTCATACCGCCCGCCATCAAATGGACCAGGTCAAAACCGGACACCCTGGCATGCGGATCCTACACGCTGTAGGTGAGAATGAGCTGGTTCAACAATTCATGTGAATGATTTGCACTGGCTGTGCGTTGTGCGAATCGCGCTGATGTGGCGTTGCTTCTTACTCTAAGATAATCCTTTCCGGAACAGGCGAACCTATCGCTACGAGAAGTTGAACGTCGAATGAAGAAATGCAGTCAATAAATCAGCCGGAGCGGCTTTCGGTGACGTAAGCGCCGCCCGGCGCGGCGTAGTTGAGCGTCAAGCCCACCGCACCGTCGGGCGCGCCATAGCCGCGCGTCGGGTTATGCGCGAAGATCACCTGGCCGCCCCCCGCAGAGGTGAACACCGCATCCACCGGGCTCAGGCTGCGATCCGCCATGATCCACGACGCCAGATTCAGATATCCCCGGGCGGCATCCACCGTGCGCCCAGCCCAATCCTGCGCCCCGAAGCCGAACGCGAAGCCACCCTCCCACCCGCCGGCGACGTCGAAGCCGACGTCGTAATTGCGCTGGGTCCAACTGCGAGGGTCGCTGTCGGCGTCCGCGGGCATCGTCGTGGCAGGCAGCTGATCCATTTCGTGACGCTCCTTGCGGTGAAGTGGTCGACCAATGAGTGCGGCGAACTGCTCGCGCGTGCCGAGGTAGTGGTCGGCGTCGACCAGCTGCCCCGCCACCTGGGCTCGGTCGGTGAACTGCAGTACCTCGACGCCCAGCGGAGCATAGGAGTCCCAGCTACCCGCAGCGTGCGATTGATACATCACCGAGGCCGATGCGGACGGGACGCTGACGTAGGAGGACGCCCACAGCGGCGGCAGTCCGGCAGGCGAAGGGCGCCCGAGTCGGTCCCAGTACCAGCGCGGCAGGTAAAGCAGCGGAACCCGGGCACCGAGGCGTCGGCATGCCGCGAGGAAGGTGCGGATGGCTGTGATCGTCAGAAGGGGGGTCTGTCCGTTGGCGGCGAGCGCCTCGGCGTCGAGCATGCCGGGCACTCCGACGGTGTCCAGAGCCTCCGAGAATGTCCTCGCCTGTGCTTCCTCATTTCCCGCGTCCAGGTAGTGATACCCCAGGCTGAGCAGGCCGGCCGCGCCACCGCGCTGCAGGAAGTCCGCCGAGCCGGCCGCCAGGTATGAGGCGTCGACGCCCTCGGAGACCTTGACGGCCATGAAATCGAAGCCCTCGCGGCGGATCTCCTCGATGTTGATCCCGGCCTGGAAGCGCGGGTGGATGTCTACGCCATAGATCGCCACTATGCCTCCGGTAAGCAGGGTGGCCGGCACAGGCGTTGACGTGGCATCGCCAGACAGACAACAGTGATCAGCCGGGTACTGAGGGGGTCAGCTTGTCAGGTCAAGTACACGGCGGTGAAACGGTATGGTGAAGCCATCTTTGGTCCTGCTGAGCGTCATGCAGGGACATCTGGTGGGCCAGCCACAGCCGAGACCGGTCGAGGAGGTGCCCGTTGTGGGGAGCAGGCCGACGAACGGGTTGGTGGGTCCGTCACCTTGGTCGGTGACAGCCGCCATGACCCGGTTGGGGGCGGCCCACAGGCGCACCCGGATCGGGGGGCCGGCCGTGGCAGATCCCGTTGGTCACGGCCTCGCTTACCGCGCATGCCAGGTCATCGACCTCGATGCCGCCGAGGTCGGTGGTTCGGGCGACGTCGAGCACGCCGCGGCGGGCTGGGCCGCCGCGCCCCTTCTCACCTGCGCGCCTGCACTCGCACGCCCGACAATTTGAGAATCTGGATCAGCCGAGCCGCGGTTCCAGGAGCGTTCTCGAGGACTAAGGTCGCGCCCACGCGCTGGGCGGCCTCGATCAGCACGAGCAGCCGCCGATGATCGATGAATGCTAAGGATTGCCCATCGATGACCAGCTCCGGACCGAACGGCAATGGCTCGAACGACAGCGGCACGACGCGCGCCAGCGTCGTCGCGAATAGCTCATCGCACGAAAGGTCAATATCACCGGCGAGGGCGAAGTTGACGCCGGGTTCGGCGTACAGCTGGAATGGGCCGCAGCCCACATTGGCCAGTGGGTGCAGACACGCCAACTCGGCTACTGTCGCGCAGCCGAGCTGGCCGCTGTCGTAGCCGCACAGCGCCGAGAGCGGGCGAACGGTCATCTGCCGGTCGAGGAGGTGCTCGTAGCGGGCGAACGCGTCGCGCTGTTCCGGCTTGCGCACTACGGCCGTGGCGTCGGCCACAATGCGCATGCCGGTGTATCCGGCGGCGACCGCGGCATCGGCGGCGGCGACGTGCGCAGCGAGGGCGGCCACCGGGTCGACCACGTCGCTGCCGCTGTAGAACGGGTAGAAGTCGCCGAAGGGGGACACTGCCACATCGCCGTCTTCGAGGATGTCCTCGATATCGTCGAGCCCGGCCAGCTCGGCTCGCAGCGTCTCGACCGTCCTGCTGCCGACGTACTGGACTCGTTGGCCGATCGCGATCCCCTCAAGGATGCACTCCAACGCGCGTGCCAGGAACTCCGCCCGGTCCTGGTAAGCCCAACACAGGTGACCGTGGGACAGCAGAGAGCGCGCCGAATCCGCACGGCCGACCATGCGCATCACCCTTACGTTAACCGAATCCTTCCGGGGACGTGCTTCGGCGCTGCCTGACATGAGGCGTCCGTCGCCGATGCGATGACGCAGCGATCGGTCTTGTCGTACGACGTCAAGACATCGGGCGCGCGCTGCCAGGGCTTCGTCGCGCAGTTCTCGGGCGGTGGCCGCGGTAGCGCGGGCCAGCCGGATTTGCTCGACGAATCGATCGGAGGCCATGGGGCGGCTCCTCAGCGAACTGCGACCTAGATCCCTGCTTCCTCAGGGCAACGGCCAGCCGCACCAGAATACCCGCCGAAGGCCGGAAGGTCATTACCGTCCGGTCCGCGCATCCTCACGGATCGGCAGCTGTCCTACGGTTGTCAGCTGCTCGGCGATGTCGCGCAGCTTGGTATGGGTGGCCTGGCTGGCCCGCACCAGCAGCGTGAACGCCTGATCAGCGGTGAGCTTGTGCCGTTCCATCAGGATGCCCTTGGCTTGCCCGATGAGATCCCGGGTCCCCATCGCCCGGTTCAGCTGCTCGTTGCGCTGCGCCCCGGCCATCGCCACCGCGGCATGAGAGGCGAACAACAGCCCCACATGCTCGGAGTCGTCGTCGAAAGCGTCCGGCTCCCGGTTGTAAAGGTTGAGCGCTCCCAGGTTGTCACCGACCACGTACAGCTGCAAGGACAGCATGCTGCCCACCCCCAGCTGCACGGCTCGCTTCGCGAACTCCGGCCAGCGGTCGTCGTTGGCCATGTCGGAAACCCGGACCGTATGCTGCACAGCGATTGTGCTCAGGCACGGACCTTGACACGTCTCGTATTGCGCCGCATCGGTAGCGCGCACCAACTCATCCGTCCAGGCTGGTGTGTTGATCTCGCGGCCGCCCTGCACCTCACTGATACCGGCGTACTGCGTACCCGGCACGGTGTCCACCGCTGCAGCCACGATGCCCTGCAGAGTGTCCCGCAGCGAAACTTCCTGCTGTAAAGACCGAGCGAGCTCACCCATCTGAACCGCCAAGGCATCCAGTCCGACGGCCTGTCCGGTGTGGCTGCTCGACGGCTGGCCGCGGCCCGCACCGTGCCCGCTGGTTGCGCTCATCGCTGCGATCCTTCCTCGGAGTGTTGGTAGATCAGGTAGGCGACGTCGTCATCGTGACCGTCGCCCAGCAGTTGCTCGGCGAGCCGCTCAGCGATCGCGGCGGGAGCAAGGTGGTGAGTTTCGGCAAGGACCTCGCGGGCATTATCAATGCCGTCGTCAAAAAGCATCGGCGGCGTTCGACCAACCCGTCGGTGTAGAGCAGCACAGTGTCACCACGACCAAGCAGGGCACCGGCTTCGGGTCCGGTGCCATCCGCGGTGGCCAACGGGACGCCGCGGGCATCGTCGAGCAGCTCAGTGCCGCCGCTGGCGCGCGCCACGATGGCTGGCAGGTGGCCCGCACTCAACACGCCGTCGGAGTCGCTGGCTCCGGCCAGCCGCCCGGTGAGCCTCGCCACGGCCGCGTCACGATGCGCGCTGAGGTACTCCGGGCCCCACCAGATCACCATCGGGTGCCGCGAGGCCAGGCAGATGCCCACGGCCGTGCGCAGGCTCTGCGGCCAGTCGGTGGTCGACCCGAGAGGAGTGGTCGACCAGTGCAGCTCGGCGATCATTTCCGCGGTCCGTCCACCCGAGGCCAGACACGCCGGTGGACCGGCCCCTGGCCCGCCGCCGCGTCGCCGGACATGATTACCGCCTTCGGCTTCACACCTACGACTGAGCCGGGTCACGGCCGGCCTATCCGCCCACCTCGCCTGCGGCAGTATCGCATGAATCGGACCGCCGACTGCCGGGGTTGATCGATCTGTCGCCACGGTGGCGACGTCTCGGGGGGTAGCCGCGGCGGCCGAAGACGATCAAGGATGATCGATCCGTTCGCGGCGTTGCTCACGGTGAAGGCGGCTTCGATCTAGCGGCCGGCGCCCACGGCGGCGCTGTCCGCGGCGGACAGGCCTAGCATGCTGACCTGTACCACCAGCCGCGACCGGGGGCTTTCCGACGACGCCGGCCAGTCGCTCGCACGGTCAATGACGACCTGCGGCTGAGTGTTATAGTCGAACTCATGTTCGATAATGCCCTGGACGCTGTGGAACCGCGTGGCGGTCGTCCCGGAGGAGGAAGACTGGGACGACCCGTCCTGGCTGGATCACGTTCCACCGTTAGAGAACACCGAGCAGTTGCCCGCATCGCGGTGCGCCCCCTCTGGGTGGTTGGCGTTGGAATTGGACCAGGGTTGTGCTGATCATTGTGGTCTTTCGGACGCGGAGTTGATCGAGGGC
>JAODNG010000299.1 GCA_025465385.1 Pseudonocardiales bacterium | reverse complement strand
AACGCATCGGCCAGGGCGCGGATCCCTTCCTCGGCGAGCACGGCTGTGACCGGTGAAGCATCGGGCGCATACAGGCCCTCGACGAGGTGAGCTAGAGCATTCATGCCGCTCGCGGCGGAGATATCAGTCGGTAACGACGTAGTCAGCGCAGGGTCGTAGACCACCGTTGCGGGCAGCACGGTGCGGTCGCGGCCGGTGGTCTTGCGACCGCCATCAGTCACTCCCCAGATCGGCGTCATCTCGCTGCCCGCGTAGGTGGTGGGGACCGCGAGGATGGGCAACCTGGTTCGCAGCGCTACGGCCTTGGCCAGCCCGATGGCCGAGCCCCCACCCAGGCAGACCAGCAGATCCGCGCGGGATTGCTCGGTCTGCTCGTGTGCGGCTGCTGCCAGCGCCGCCGGGACGTGCATGACGACCTCACCGATGCGGTCAACCAAGCGAGACCCGAGCGCGGCCGCCAGCTCGTCGGCGTACTTCTTCTCCCGGCCACCAGCAATAAGGAGCACCCGCTCGGCCCCGAGCAACTCGACCTCATCGGGCACCTGCCGTATCCGACCAACGCCGAAAACAACCCTGGAGGCGGGCACGTCGTACACAAAATTCACTGGCTATAACCTCTGCAGACCGCATGGCAGCGCCGGTAGACCACGCATTCAGCAGCGCAGGAGTCACGACCGCGCTGATAGCTGCGCAATGCTAGATGCAAAGGAGAGGAGGCGCAATGGCCACCCCCGCGGAACGCGTGCGCTGATCTGAGATGTTCACCTGCGCGAATAGTCGCCTCGTGCGGCGGCGCGCACGGTTTCCTCTTCGATGGCGACACCGGCGCGGGTGAGATCCGCGGTGACGCCGCACAGTTCGAAATCGGAGAGTCCGAGAGGCGCCTCCGCGAGGTGGTTCCAGAAGGAATCGGTGCTCAGATTTTCCAAGGTCTGCTGACCGGTGTCGGCGGCAGCGAAGGCGCTGCTGGCCAAGATGATCACGTCAGGATTCCACTGCGCGACCTGCTCGGTGGACACCGGGCGTGCGTTGCCCGAGATCTGGGCAGCGTTGCGCCCACCCGCTGCGGTGATCCAGGCATCGATGATGCTGTTAGTGCCGTCGACCACCAGCGGGTTGAGCGAGTAGATGTGCAACACGCTCGGTCGTTGCGCCGCCGGGATCGTCGACGTCACGGTGGAGTCGGTGACCACATGCGTGTTCAGCGCCGTGCTGGGTGGTCCGCTGCTGGGCTGCCCGCAGCCAGCGAGGACCGCCATCACCAGGCCAGCCACGAGGGCGTGCTGGAGCGATGCGGCCGTCCCCGACGCCGAAACCACCGGCCGGCCGGCGTCACGGGATCTCCAGCGGCAGGATGTCAACCATCCGCAGACAGTACGGCAAGGCGATCTCGGCCAGCCATGCCATCGCACGGCGTTCTCGGTTGCGTAGCCGTTGTTTGTATTTCCGGCCGACCCAACGGACCAGATGGTTTGTCGAGCCGACGGAGGAAGTAGAGCAACCGGGACTTGTAAAAGCGTCCGTAGTAGTTGATCCACCCCTGCGCCACAGTGTTGACATGCGTGCGAGGTCGTCGAGGGACTTGTCACTGCGTTTGGCCATGTGCCCGGAACGGATCTCCAGGCCCATTGCCTTCATCGCCTCGGCGCTGACCGCTGGCAGGAACGACACGAAGTTCTTGCCGTGCTTGTTCTTGGCCAGTCTGGCCGGAACTCATACCCCAGGAACACAGCGGTTATCCGGTCCGACCGGCCGACCAAGACCGCACGGTGGAGGCGCCCAGCTGGACCAACCACGGCCACCCGGGTACTCGATTTACTGGCGATCGCGAAAAGCAGCACCGCCATTACCCGCGAGGAGAGTTTCCTTGGCAAATCACCGGGAAAGGCCTTCCTCCGGGCGGTCACAGGAATGGCTGCTGGTCCGCGGAACAGGTGGCGCCGTCGAATGGGAGTCCGAGGGTGACGAAGTAGTTGGCCATCGCGGCGCTGGCGCAGGCGCTGTGGACGTTCAAGGTGGTGTGTCCGTAACCCTCGATGATCAGGAGCTGAGCGTCGCCGAGCTCGTCACGCGTGGCCTGTGCGTTCCACAGTGGCGTCTCGGGATCGTAGCGATTGTTCACAACGAGGATCGGGTGCTGCCTGCGGCGGTTCCACGGGCCCAGGTAGCGGTCGCGATCAGCCGCTGGCCAGTCGATGCATTGGGCCATGGCGAACAATGCGGTCAGCCCGAAGTAAGGCTGGCGCCGGTCCTCGGCCCCGATGAGCCGTTCGTAGGCCAGCTGGTCATGCGGGTAGTCGCTGTCCACGCATTGGGTGGCGAGGAACGCCGCGGAATGGTCGGTTATGTACGGGTCCAGGGTTGGTGGCTGGCCCTGGGCGCCAGCCCCCTCGGGGCGCAGCGAGTGGTAGATGCCCTGCAGCGACGTGGCCATGCCGCTCCAGCGAGTGGAGCTTTGCAGGTCGTGCGACACGGTGCTCAATACTGCGGCGAGGCTGGTGCCGGCACCTTGGTTGAGCCTGGCCACCATGTCGGCGAACTTCCGGCGCGGGTCACCCGTGGAGAACGCGCACTTAGGCCCCGCCTGAGTGCAGCGGTCGAAGAACGCGTCGAGCTCCTCGGCCTGTGAGCGGGCGGTGTCAGCACGCACGTCGACCGGTATCGCTTCCTGGCCCGGCCGGCCCGTGGAGTTCGCCACCAGGTCCAGGGCCCCGTCGAAAACCATGGCGCGGGTGCGGTCCGGGAAGAGGTTGGCGTAGACCGCGCCGACGAAGGTGCCATAGGAATAACCCAGAAAGCTGAGGCTCTCATCGCCGACGGCCTGCCGCAGCAGCTCCAGATCACGGGCCGTGTTGGCCGACGAGGTGTGCGCGAGCAGCTCGCCAGACGCCGCGGCACAGCTGCGTCCCAGCACGGCACTGCTAGCGAAAAACGACGCCCGCTGCTCGGCCCGCACCGGCGAGCGGGCCGGGTCATTGCCGGCCGTCCCGTCACCGGCGCAGCGAACCGGTGTGCTGCCCCCGACACCGCGGGGATCGAAGCTGACCAGAT
>JAODNG010000097.1 GCA_025465385.1 Pseudonocardiales bacterium | reverse complement strand
TCTTGCTCACCCCGCCGCCCGCAATGATCAGATCCGGCCACACCAAATCTTCCAGTACCTGCAGGTAGCGCGACACCCGGGCGGCCCAGTGCGGCCACGACAGCGCCTCGTCATCCCGGGCTGCAGCGGCGGCTCGGGTCTCGGCCTCGACGCCATCGACCTGCAGGTGGCCCAGTTCGGTGTTGGGCACCAGCTCTCCGTCGACGAACAGCGCGCTGCCGATGCCGGTCCCGAAAGTGAGCAGCAGGACCACTCCGTCGTGGTCGCGGCCGGCACCGAACCGCATTTCGGCGAGGCCGGCCGCGTCGGCGTCGTTGAGCACGACGACTGGCACCCGGCAGTACTCGGAGAACAGCTTGTCCGCGGCTAAGCCCTTCCACGCCGGGTCTAGGTGCGCCGCGGTAAGGGCGATGCCGCGCTTGAGCACGCTGGGCAGCGTGACTCCCATCGGGCCGTGCCAGCCGAAGTCGTCGGTGATGGTCGCGACCAGCTCCGCCACCGCGGTCGGCGTGGCAGGCGCAGGAGTGGGAACGCGGACTCGCTGCTCCTCCAGCGACCCGCTGCGCAGATCCACCGTGCATCCTTTGATGCCGGACCCGCCGATGTCCACCCCGAACCCGGGTGTTCTGGCCATCCGCGTCCTCTCCTGATCGCCCGCCGCTAGGGCCGCCGGTCGGACCTGACCCTAGCCCGAACCGCCCGGCCGAGGTGTGGTCGGATGGCTTGGTGTCGAGCATTCGAACCGACGATGTCGAGCAATTGCGGGCCACCGCCGTGGCGGTGACCCAACAGGTCGGCGACCTGGTGATACGGATGCGGCTCGCGGGCGCCGATCAGGTGCAGACCAAGACCAGCGATACCGACGTGGTCACCGCCGCAGATCAGGCGGCCGAGCGGTTGGCCCGGCGCCTGCTCGCGCAGTGGCGGCCCGGTGAGCCGGTGTTGGGCGAGGAGGAGGGCGGCGAGGGGTCGACGACTGGCGGCCTGTGCTGGGTCGTCGACCCCATCGACGGCACGGTGAACTACCTCTACGGGCTGCCCTGGTATTCGGTCTCGGTAGCGGTCCAGCGCGACGGGCAGTCACTGGCCGCGGCGGTGGGACAGCCCGCTGCCGGTCGGCTGTGGAGCGCATCGCAAGGCGGCGGGGCGCACTGCGATGGGGTCGCACTGCGGGTCAGTGGGGCTAGCCAGCTGGAGCTATCGCTGATCGGCACCGGCTTCTCCTACCGGTCGGAGCGACGGGCTCGGCAGGCCGCCATGGTGGCGGGCATGCTGCCCAAGATCCGGGATCTGCGCCGAGGGGGATCGGCTGCCTTGGACCTGTGCTCCGTCGCGTCCGGATGGTTGGACGGTTTCGCCGAGCACGGCCTGCACCGTTGGGACTGGGCGGCCGGTGCGCTGATCGCGACCGAGGCGGGCGCGGTGGTCCGGTTGCCCCCGCACGGATCAGACTTCCTCGTGGCGGCGACGCCGGGGATCGTTGACTCGCTGGTGGAGCTGATGGTGCAGTGCGGCGCTGACGCAGTCTGAGGCCGTCAGCACGTCACCTGACGCGCCCGGCGCAGGAGGCTGGGATCGACCACGGGAACTGTCGACTGGGTGCTGGCGGTCTGGAGTGGTCCGGCCTGGGAAGCCAGGCCGCCACGGGGCGGTACAACTTGCATGAGCTGCCCGAGGCCGGCCGAGTCGAGTAGGGCGGTGCGGGCCGCGTCGTTGGGTCGAAGGGCGATAAATTTGGTACCCAGCACCAGATCGATTTCCGAGTCGGGTCGGACATTGCGGACGAGCTCGGCGCAGGGCACCGCCAGGCTCAACGTCCGCGCCGCGGCCTGTCCAGCGGCACCGAAGCGGATCTCACCGTAGCAGCGCAGATCCAGGTCGGGATGCAGCGGATCATTCGCCGGCGTGCTGGTGGAGGCGAACCCCAGGTGAGCTAGCGCGCCGTCGACCATGGTCGCCTCGCCAAGTCTGCCATTGGCGTTGAGCACTCGCACTCGGGTGAACTGTGGCGGCGCAGGCGACACTGCATCCAGGCCGTCGGTCGGGAGTTGCTGACCGCTTGTTGCCGGCCGTGGGCAGCCGGTCTCAGTCTGATGCAGCACGTTGAGCCACACCAGCCCAGCCACGCCGCTGAGAATCACCACGAGCAGCAGTGCATGCATCGGCCTGCGGGTGCGGTAGCCCTGCTTCCGCCCGCTTGACGAGTCCACCGCAGCCACGGCGCCGCCCTCCCTGGCCCTTGACCTGGCCAGCCCCTGCATTTGAGGGTAGATGTGGGGCGGGATCAGCGCAGCCCACTACGGCGTGTCCAGGTCCGGTTCGCCCAGTTGGCGGCGAGGCGAGCGGCGACATTGACGCGAAACCGATGGGACACGCCGGGGAAATGCGCTCATTGCACCGGTTGGCGAGCTAGTCTCTCGCCGCTCTGGCGCCGCAGAGGGGCTCACGGTTGAGGCGCGTGCCAGCGCCGTGTTCGAAGCGTCGAAGTGTGACCGACGTCTCGGGCACAAATTAGCGTGCTTGTGCGTTTGTGCTGCGGTGCGACCGGTACAACTCAGGGGTGGGAATTTATGGCTACCGACTACGATGCTCCGCGGCGGAGCGAGGCGGATGAGCTTGTCGAGGACTCGCTAGACGAGCTCAAGGCGAGACGGAACGAGGCCCAGTCGGGTGCGGTTGACGTCGACGAGTCGGAGTCCGCGGAGAACTTCGAATTGCCCGGTGCCGACCTGTCCGGCGAGGAGCTGATCGTTCGAGTGCTGCCCAAGCAGGCAGATGAGTTCACCTGCTCG
This sequence comes from Pseudonocardiales bacterium, assembly GCA_025465385.1. Classification (GTDB taxonomy): domain Bacteria; phylum Actinomycetota; class Actinomycetes; order Mycobacteriales; family Pseudonocardiaceae. Next base: position 8,916 of record JAODNG010000097.1, on the reverse strand, counting down.
AGCTGCTTCCTCGTCCATCACCGCAGCAGGCTGGCCGAACAACGCAACGGGCGAATGGTATGCCGGGATTGCGCGGCATGAGCAGCCTGTCCTGTTCAGTGCCTGTTACTGACTAGGCGAGCGTGGCCCGGCATTGCCATGGGGCACCTCGTCAGTGTGGGCCTTAAGCAACGCGGCGAGTTGCTGAGCGTGGCGGACGCTGAAGACCCAGTACGGGGTGGGGTCGGCTGGATCGGTGAGTATGACTCGCAACACCGGGCCGACCCACCCGGTGTGCAGCACGAATGCTGCTGGATCCAGGTCCGGACCTAACACTCGCCGCTTGGCGTCCGGGGGAATCACCTGGACCTGTCCTAGCTGGCGGACGGGGATGTGCGCTGGGCCTACCCGCAGCTCATCGCCGCGCAGCACAACCCGGTGCCGACCCATCCGCAACAGTACGACGCAGGTCAGCGGCACTGTCAACAGGTATGGCAGCCAGGCGCGTACGCCCGGGTAGCCCATATGGACCTCAGCCGCCAGCAGCGTCGCCACGCCGAAACCTAGCGGCCACCACCACAGGGGTACGGCGAGACGCTCATCGAAGACCGGCGCGACGTCGGGCGAGTGCTGGCCGGGGGCTTCACGATCGGACACCAGACTGAGGGTAGTCTCGCCCGCCGTGTCCCCGTCTCCCCTCGAAGTCCTGCTGACCCGGCTGGATCCTGAGGTGCCGGTGCCCGAATACGCACACATCGACGACGCCGGAGCCGATCTCGTCACCACCCGTGATGTGGTGTTGCCACCTGGTGAGCGAACTGTGGTGGGCACCGGGATCGCGATCGCGCTACCCAGTGGTTATGTGGCGTTCGTGCATCCTCGTTCAGGGTTGGCGGCTCAGGCGGGGTTGGCGGTGATCAACTCGCCGGGGACCATCGACGCCGGCTACCGGGGCGAGCTGCGGGTCTGCCTGGTCAACCATGACCTGCACGAGCCTGCGGTGCTGCGCAGGATGGACCGGATCGCTCAACTGGTCGTACAGCGGGTTGAGCGTGCCGCGTTTCGTGAGGTGACCGCACTACCGCAATCCGTACGGGGAACCAATGGTTACGGCTCAACGGGGACCTGCCAGCTTGGCGGGACCACACAGCAGGGAGAGTGTTAGCAGTGTTCGGACGTCGTAACAGGACCCAGGACCCGACACCGCCGCCGGGTGGCGTCGAGGCGCCCGAACGAGTTCCCCACGATGTTGCTGGAGGCATGGTCGGCGCGGGGCTCGGGTGCGGGCCCTACGACGCGGACGAGGCGCCCGATGATGGGTGGATCAGGCTTGATCTCGGCTCACTGCGGTTGCCGATGCCAGATGGTGCGCAACTTCAGGTCGAGGTGGACAGGGCCGGTCCGGTGCGTGCGGTGCACTTGATCACCGGCATCGGTCAGTTCACCATCACCGCGTTCGCGGCTCCCCGCAGCGGCGGGTTGTGGCGCGAGGTTGCCCCCGAGCTGGTGGCCAGACTGCGGGCCGACGGTGGCCGGGTCGGGCGGGTCACCGGCGAGTGGGGAGACGAGATTGAGGCGGAGACCGAGCAGGGGGTGTTGCGGTTCCTGGCGGTGGACGGCCCCCGGTGGATGCTTCGCGGTGTCGCTGTGGGCACCGCCGAGCATGCCGAGCCTCGAATCGCGCTGCTGCGTGATCTGGTGCGGCATACTGTGGTGGTCCGGGGTTCTGAAGCGCTGCCGGTGCGCAGCCCCTTGCCGCTGCAACTGCCCGGACCACTGGGCGAGCAACTCAAGCAGGCAACCGCCGAGCTGGTCAACGCCGCGGCCGATGGCGGTTGAGGGACCACCCTGAGACACCATCTGGGACATCCTTTGACAAGCGGGAATCCCAGATGGGCGACATCGGCTGTGGTCAAGCCGAATCCGTTGCGATCGGGCTACTCTGGCCGTCGAGTGGGTCCGTTGAGGTACCCCGAGATCGCAGTCCGGAGATCGACATGACCGGAGCGGCGCCTGGCTACTGGCGGCGACTCGTCCGCAAGCTCACGAGCGACGCTTCCGAACTCGACGCCGAGGATCTGTCGCGCTGTGTTGAGCGGGCCGGTGCGCGGCGCGCAAGCGAATGCTGCTCCGGCCAGGCCGTCACCGTTCTAGGCCGCCTGCGCAGCGTGGAGCACTGCCCTCGAGCGGCGGCGGCTACTCTGGAGGCCGAGCTGTTCGATGGCTCGGAGGCGATTACCCTGGTGTGGATGGGGCGGCGGCGGATTCCTGGCATCGAACCTGGACGAACCGTCAAGGCGTCAGGCCGGATCGCCGTCCGGAACGGCCGCAAGGTTCTCTACAACCCCTACTACGAGCTGCAGCGGAGTTCATGAGTCAGTCCTTTCCAGAGCCCCCAACGACCGAGTCTCCGACGACTCAGCCCCCAACGACGGAGCCTCCGACGGCTGAGCAACCGAACGCCGACGCGCGAGCGCCCTCCGAGCAGCGCACTCCCACCTTGCTGGAGCAGATGGGCGGTGTCGGCGGTCTGGTGTCCTCGGCCTTGCCTGCGGTGGCCTTCGTAGCGGTGAATCCGCTCGCCGGCTTGCAAGCGGCGATCTGGGCTTCGCTAGGGGTCGCGGTCACGGTGGGGGTGTGGCGGCTGATCCGCCGCGAGCCACTTCAGCCGGCCGTCTCCGGGATCCTCGGGGTAGCTGTGTGTGCCTTCATCGCCTACCGCACCGGGGAAGCACGGGGGTTTTTCCTCTACGGCATCTGGTACAGCCTGGTGGCGGGGGTGGTGCTGATGTTGTCGGTGGTGGTGCGCCGTCCGTTGGTCGGCGTGCTGTGGTCAGCGCTCAACGGCTCAGGCTTCGGCTGGCGAACCGACCGCCGCGCCAGGTCCGGCTTCGACGTGGCGACCGTGGTCTGGGCGGTGTTCTTGCTGGCCCGTTTCGGCGTCCAGCACTACCTGTACAACGTGCAAGAGACCGACTGGCTTGGGGTGGCCCGGCTGGCGATGGGCCTGCCGCTGACAGCGGTGGCCGCATTGGTGACCATCTGGGCGATCCGGCGTGCCGTCCGAGTCACGGCGGCGATCAGCTAGTTCTGGCGACGATCCAGCGCCGCCCGGACATCGGGTTCCACTTCCGCCACAGCGACGAAGAGCAGCTCGTCCCCACCCTCGAGGGGATCGTCGCCCTGCGGAACGATCACCCGGCCGCCACGCAGGATGGTGACCAGCGCGGCGTCGGCGGGCAACTGCAGCTGTCGTACCGGCAGTCCGGCCAGCGGCGTGTCCGCCGGCAGCGTGACCTCGACGAGGTTCGCCTGCCCTTGGCGTAGGGTCATCAGCCGCACGAGATCACCGACGGAGACCGCTTCCTCGACCATTGCGGCGAGCATCCGCGGCGTCGATACCGAGACGTCCACGCCCCAGGCATCGGTGAACAGCCATTCGTTTCGCGGATCATTGACCCGGGCCACCACCCGACGTACCGCGAACTCCGTCTTGGCCAGTAGCGAGACCACCAGGTTGACCTTGTCGTTGCCGGTCGCCGCGATCACCACATCGGAGTGCTCCAGTCCGGCCTCCTCCAGCGAGGCGAGCTCGCAGGCATCGGCGAGGACCCATTCGGCGCCCTCGACCTCGTGCGGATCAAACTGATCAGCATCTCGTTCGATGAGCATCACTTGGTGGCCGAATTGGAGCAGCTCAGTCGCGATAGACCGGCCGACCGCGCCCGCTCCGGCGATGGTTACGCGCATGGCGGCTCCCACGGTCAGGCTCGATGAGTTAGTCGTTGAGCGGCACGGTGGCTGCCGCGGTGGTGACGTCGGTGACGGTGCCGGAGATAGCGGCGGCGTATACCTGGTCGTCGGCCTGGACCACGGTGTTGTGGTTGGGCAACACCCCGGTCCCGAATCGGACGATGAAGGCGATCCGCGCGCCGATGTGTTCCTCCAGGTCGCCTACGGTGTGCCCGGCCCATCCTTCGTGGAGCGGCAGCTGCAGCACCGCCACCGTGCCCGACGGATCGCGCCACGCAGCCGCCACGCCGTCGGGCAGCAACATTCGCATCAACCGGTCAGTGGTCCATGGCACAGTGGCCACGGTCGGGATACCAAGTCGCTCGTAGACCGCGGCCCGTTTCGGGTCATAAATCCTCGCGACGACATGATTCACGCCGAAGGTCTCCCGGGCGACCCGAGCGGCGATGATGTTGGAATTATCGCCATTGGACACTGCGGCGAACGCACCCGCCCGCTCGGTTCCGGCCTCGGTGAGCACTTGGCGATCAAAGCCGATACCGCGAATCTGCTGGCCGTGGAAGTCAGCGCCGAGCCTGCGGAACGCCTGCGGGTTCTGGTCAATCACCGACAGATCGTGGCCGAGACGTTCCAGGGCCAGGGCCAGCGCAGCACCCACCCGGCCACAACCCATGATCACGACATGCACGCCGTCACTCCCGGGTCGGTGGGTGCCAAGAAGGTACTCGCCGAAAACCGTATCGCCGATGCCACTGCCATCCTCAGCCGGGCTGCCACTCGGCCGTAGGCTTTGTAGGTGTCGAAGCTCGCGACGGCGGTCAAACGGATTCTTGTCGGCAGGCCGTTTAGCAGCGAACGCCTGGCCCACACGCTACTGCCCAAGCGCATCGCGCTGCCGGTCTTCGCGTCGGATGCGCTGTCCTCCGTCGCCTACGCCCCCGAAGAGCTCTTCCTCGTCTTGTCGGTCGCGGGGATCTCGGCGTATGCGTTCGCATCGTGGGTGGGGCTCACGGTGGCGGCGGTCATGCTGGTCGTGGTCGCCAGCTATCGGCAAAACGTCCGGGCGTACCCCTCTGGTGGGGGGGATTACGAAGTGGCGACGGTGAACCTGGGCCGTACCGCCGGGCTGGTGGTGGCCAGCGCGTTGCTGGTGGACTATGTCCTCACAGTCGCGGTATCGATCTCCTCAGCGGCCTCGAATATTGGCTCGGCGCTGCCCTTCGTCGCTGCCCACAAGGTGACCTTCGCGGTGGCCGCGATCATTGTGTTGACGGCGGCCAACCTGCGGGGGATCCGGGAGTCCGGCTCGGCATTCGCCGTTCCCACCTATGCCTTCATGATCGGTATCATCGTGATGCTCGGCTGGGGGTTGATCCGGGTGCTGCTACTCGGTGAGCATCTCCGCGCGGAGTCAGCGAGCTTCGGGTTGCGGGGGGAGGGCAACCAACTCGTCGGCGTTGCGCTGGTGTTTCTCGTGCTGCGGGCGTTCTCCTCCGGCTGCGCGGCACTGACCGGCGTGGAGGCGATCAGCAACGGGGTGCCGGCTTTCCAGAAGCCGAAGTCCCGCAACGCCGCCACCACCCTGCTCCTACTCGGAAGCATCTCGGTGACCATGCTGATGGGTCTGATCGTGCTGGCCCAGCTCACCGGGGTGAAAATTGCCGACAATCCGGCCCAGCAGCTGATTGGCGCACCGCACGGCTACGCCCAGAAGACATTGGTGGCGCAGCTTGCGCAGGTGGTCTTCGACGGCTTCCCGCCAGCGTTCTACTTCATCACCGTGGTGACCGCGCTGATCCTGGCGCTGGCCGCGAATACCGCGTTCAACGGCTTCCCGGTGTTGGGCTCGATCCTGGCGCTGGACCGCTACCTGCCTCGCCAGCTGCACACTCGAGGTGACCGGTTGGCCTTCTCCAACGGCATCATCTTCCTGGCCGGCGCAGCGACTGTCCTGGTGATCGCGTTCGGCGCCGAGGTCACCCGGCTGATCCAGCTCTACATCGTCGGAGTGTTCGTCTCGTTCACCTTGAGCCAGACCGGCATGGTGCGGCACTGGAACCGGTTGCTGGCTCTTGGGCCGGAGCCGGCCGAGCGTCGCCGGATGCGGCGCTCCCAGGCGATCAATCTGCTGGGACTGCTGATGACCGGCTCAGTGCTGGTGGTCGTGCTGGCCACCAAGTTCGCGCAGGGCGCCTGGATCGCGATCGCGGCCATGGTGGCGATCTTCTTGGTGATGCGGGCGATCCGGAAGCATTACGACCGGGTATCCGCAGAGCTCGTGCCCAGGGAGATCGATACCGTGTTGCCGTCGCGCAATCACGCGATCGTGCTGGTGGCCACCCTGCATCTGCCGACCCTGCGAGCCCTCGCCTACGCTCGCGCTACCCGGCCCGACGTGCTGGAGGCGGTCACCGTCAATGTCGACGACGCGAGCACCCGAGATCTGGTCGAGCAGTGGGAGGCTCGCGAGCTTCCGGTGCCGCTGAAGGTGGTGGAGTCCCCATACCGTGAGATCACCAAGCCGGTGATCGACTACGTCAAGCGGGCCCGCTCGGACAACCCTCGTAACGTAGTGACGGTGTTCATCCCGGAGTTCGTCGTGGGCCATTGGTGGGAGCAGATCCTGCACAACCAGAGTGCGCTCCGCATTAAGGCCCGCCTGCTGTTCGAGCCAGGCGTGATGGTGACGAGCGTCCCCTGGCAGGCGCGCTCCTCCGTCCACGTTGCGCAACGAGAGGAGCTCGCCCCGGGGGCGGTGCGCTGGGGAATGAACACCGATCGCGCCGCCAAGCCAAGCAACAGCACCCCTGGCACAAGCACCCCGGCCAGCGGCCGACCAGCGGGAGCGGCCGCGGTCACCCCCCCGCCACGCGGGGGCGACCGGCCGTGACCGCCGACGCGGTGGAACCAGCGGGGGCCGTCGAACTGGAACTCACCGTCGGACGGGTGGGCCATGGCGGGTTCTGCGTGGCCCGCCATGAGGGTCGGGTGGTCTTCGTCAGGCATGCGTTGCCAGGGGAACGGGTCCGGGCGGTAGTGACTGAGGACCGCGGCGGATCTTACTGCCGGGCTGACGCGGTAGCGGTGCTCGAACCGGCCGCCGGACGGGTGGCGCCGCCGTGTCCGGCATCGGGCCCCGGCGGCTGTGGCGGCTGTGATTTCCAGCATGTCGACCCTCAGGTGCAGCGTGAGCTCAAGGCACAGGTCGTGGCCGAGCAGCTGCGCAGGATCGCCGGGCTGGACGTCGCGGTGACCGTGCAGGAGCTACCCGGCGGCTCGCTGGGCTGGCGGACCCGAACCCGGCTGGCGGTGGACGGGACGGGGCAGCCCGGTTTTCGAGTCCACCGCAGCCATACCGTGCTGCCGGTGCCGGCCTGCCCGCTGGCGGTGCCGGGCTCTCTAGACGGGGTGTTCTCCCGGCGTTGGCACCCTGGCGGGGACCTTGAGGTGGTCGCTGAGGATCCCAGTCGGGTGCACGTGGCGCAGCTGCCGGCCGACGGACCGCCGAAACAGCTTCACGGCAGCGGGCGTGTCATACGACACGCTGTCGGCCGAAGCTGGGAGCTGTCCGCGCGCGATTTTTGGCAGGTGCATCCCGCCGCGGCCGACGCGCTGGCCACGCTGGTAGGGGAGTGGGCAGCCGCGCCACTGGGCGCCACGGTGTGGGACCTCTATGGCGGAGTGGGCTTGTTCGCCTCGGTGCTGGCCGGTCAGGTCGGGCCGACGGGGTCGGTGACCGTCGTGGAGGCATCCCGGCGGTCGGTGGCCGACGGTGCGGCAGCGCTGGCTGACCTCGTGCAGGTGCGCTTCGTCCATGGCCGGGTGGAACACTCGCTCGCCCAGCTATCCGAAACCCCCGAAGTGGTGGTGCTCGACCCTCCCCGGCGTGGGGCTGGCCAGCAAGTAGCCGCAGCGGTGGCTGACCGCGGGCCGGCACGGGTGATCCATGTGGCCTGTGACCCAGCGGCGCTAGCTCGAGACGTCGCGGCCTACCTCCAGCGCGGATACCGGCTGCTGGCGGTACGGGCACTGGACGCGTTCCCGATGACTCACCACATCGAATGCGTCGCGGTGCTGGTCCGCTGAGGCTGCAGCCGGCACCGCCGCATGCGTGCTCGCGCCGGTGCCTGAGGTCTCTCCTAGAGTGGGGAGGCCGGTCGCCGTCGCGACCGGCAGCGCGTCTTTCGGGATGACCGAGGTGGGGGATTCTGTGACCTTGTTGCAGTCGGTGCACAGTCCGCAAGACGTCAAGCGTCTTGATATGGCCGCTGCGACCCAGCTGGCCGGGGAGATCCGCAGGTTTCTCGTCGAGAAGGTGTCGCGCACCGGAGGGCACCTCGGTCCGAACCTTGGCGCGGTCGAGCTCACCCTTGCCATACATCGAGTGTTCGACTCCCCGCACGACCCAGTGATCTTCGATACTGGCCACCAGGCGTACGTACACAAGATCATCACGGGGCGGGCAGCGGGGTTCGACCGGTTGCGCAAACGAGGTGGATTGTCCGGTTATCCCTGCCGAGCGGAGAGCGAGCACGACTGGGTGGAGTCCAGCCACGCCTCGGCCGCGCTGTCCTACGCCGACGGGCTGGCCAAAGCTTTCGCCCACTCTCGCGCCCGGCCCGGCGCGCCGTCCGGGCCAGACCGGCACGTCGTCGTGGTGGTCGGAGACGGTGCGCTGACCGGCGGAATGTGCTGGGAGGCGCTGAACAACATCGCCGCCGGCCAGGACCGACCAGTGATCATCGTGGTCAACGACAACGGCCGCTCCTACTCACCCACCATCGGCGGCTTCGCCGATCATCTGTCCACGTTGCGGCTGCAGCCCAGCTACGAGCGGGTGCTGCGCACCGGCAAGGAGGCCCTGGTGCGCACTCCGGTGGTGGGCCGGGCGATCTATGCCGGTTTGCACGCCGCGAAACGAGGCCTGAAGGACGCGCTGACCCCACAGATCCTCTTCGAAGACCTCGGCTTGAAATACCTCGGCCCGGTTGACGGGCACGACCTGAGCACCATGGAATCAGCGCTGCGCCGAGCGAAGGACTTCGGTGGCCCGGTGATCGTGCACGCGGTGACCCGCAAGGGCAACGGTTACCTGCCGGCGGAGAACGACGCCGCCGAGCTGATGCACCAGGTCAAGGTGATGGATCCGGAAACCGGAGCACCGATCGCGCCTGCTGGCATCTC
>JAODNG010000060.1 GCA_025465385.1 Pseudonocardiales bacterium | reverse complement strand
GCACGACGTTATTGAGCGCGCTGGCGGCGTTCGCGCGGGTCAAGGGGATGACCGCGACACCCCCGGTCAAGATCGGCATGAAAGCGAGCCCCAGGCCGACCCCGAGTACCACCATCAACCACATGACTTGCTCGCGTGGTGTGTAGATAGTGATCGTATGCAGGAGGTAGGCGCCAACGGTCACGATCGCCAAGCCGATGGTCGCGGGCCAGCGAGGCCCGATACGGTCATAGACCCGCCCGGCGATGGGCATCAGCACCGCCATCACGAGCGCCTGAGGCAGCAAAGTGAGTCCGGCGTCGAATGCCCCCCAGCCCTGAGCCTCCTGCAAGAACTGCGGGATGTAAAACAGCACCCCGTACATCACAATCATCAGCACCGCGATCAACAAGAGCGAGTTGGTGTACGGCCAGTAGCGAAATATGCGGATATCCAGTAGAGGGTCGGAAACCTCCAGTTCGATGACCACGAACAACGCCAGGCTCAGCACTCCGTAGCTGATCAGACCCAGGATCCGGTAGGAGCCCCAGCCCCAGCTCTCGCCCTCTGAGGTCGCTAGCAGCAGCGCGAAGAGCGCGCCTCCCACAGTGAGGAAACCAAGCACGTCGAACCGCCGTCCGGTCACCCGCGGGAATCGCGGCAGCACCAATGCCGCAGCCACCGCGCCCAGGATCCCGATGGGCACGTTGATGTAGAAGATCAGCCGCCAGTTCACGGACTCGACGAGATACCCGCCCAGAACGGGGCCTACCCCTGGGGCGAATACGATCCCCAGCCCGTACAGGCCCAGCGCAGCTCCGAGCCGCTCTCGCGGCACGATCCGGAGCAAGATTGACAGCGTGATCACTGGGAGGATCCCACCCGGGATCGCCTGGATGATCCGGAAAATCACCAGCATGTTCAGGTTTCCGGCCAGCCCGCACAGGGCGGACCCGGCAGCAAACGCCAGCAGTGCCAGGTTGTACAGCCGTTTGAGCCCGACGCGATCCCCCAGCCATGCAGTGATCGGCACCACTACGCCCAGGGTCAACGTGTAGCCAGTGACCACCCACTGCACGTCATCAGTGGTCCCTCCGAACTCCGTCTGGATGGTGGGGATGGCCACGTTGACGATGCTGGTATCCAGGACCGACATGAACATCCCGATGATCAGCACCATCAGCGGCAGCCCCCAGCCCGCCTGAGCGACCTGCGTGGAGACGCGGCCCCTGGTGGGCCGAGCTTCCCCCTCGTTGGGAGAGCTCACCTTCGGTTCCGTCCACGCGGCCCTTCACGGCCAATCTCCGTGTCGTGCGTCCGCGCTTCCCGACCCGAGGAAAATATTGGTTGCTTCACACAACTAAAGTAAGCAAGCTGATGTAGCTATGCAACTTGGCTACACTCTTCCGATAAGATCTTTGTAACCCATATGAGCGCTGATTATTACAGTGCGTCAACAATTGCGGCCGGCTCACCTGTCAGTCGACCATCCGTGACGGGCTGACGCCACACCGATACCCGGCCCCAGAGGCTGATGCGTCAGCCACACCAGGTTCTCCAGGGTCGATCGGGCGCCGTGCACGTGCATGACGCCAACGATGCGCGGTAGCGCGATGTGCAGCGCTCCTCATCGATCAGCTGGCCACCACCACAGCAGACCGGGTGAGCTCACCTCCAGTGGCCAGGTTCTGCCGGATGACTCGGAGGAGCCATTTCGGGATCCGGTCGGAAGCCCTCCCGCGCACAGTCGGGCGACGGTGTCACCCACAGTCGAGTTGGCGAAGCAGGCGATGAGATTTCGTTTTCCATATACGCCAGCAGGAACGCTTAAACAAAGAGTCCTGGCACACCTCATGCACCAGCCGGTAACCGGCGAGACAACCGAAATAGCACAGTGCCTGGGCTTGCGCGCGGCGTCACCATTGCCCTGGATGTTGTCGCGAGACATCAAGGTGAACGGTGACAGATCGCGGTGGCGCCGGCGGACCAGCGCCTCGGTGATCAGCCGAATACCGCCTTCGGGCCCGCTCCCGGCGCCAGGTCGTGCGCAACGTCCAGGTTACTGGCATCGAATCCCTGGTGACGGCGTGGAAGTGGTAGCCGCCTTCGGTCACCGTCAAGGACACTATCCGGTCTGTTCATCGACCAGTTTCTCGATGACGGCTTCCGGCTCGTCCGGCGCGAACAGGTACTCCACGATCGAGCCGATCACCCGAGGCTCGAAAGGTGGCGGCACTGACTCGGGGCAGCGATCTCCCATTGAGCGGTTAGATGTGCGGTTTTTTCAGTAGTGCCGCCTCGCCACGGTGAGCTCGCGCGCGTCGGCGTAACGGGCCCGAATCGACCCGACGACGTCACTGTCGTAGGTCTCAACCCCGCCGCGCGCCCACGGTGGCGGCTGCGCGGCGGCGCTTAGCGCCCACGCTGCCTGCCGAGCGGCCCCGTCTGCGACGTATTCCCCCGGCGGCGGCACCAGCACCGGGCCGCCTAACACGGTGGGCGCGATCCGCCGAACGGCGGCCGAGCGCGTACCGCCGCCGATGAGAAACACGCGCTCGGCCCGGGCGCCGGTCGCGACGAGGGCGTCGATGCCGTCCGCCAGGCCACACAGCAACCCCTCGACCGCCGCGCGGGCTAGGTGGGCCGCGGTGGCCGTCGCCAGACGCAGCCCGTGGACGGCGCCGGTGGCGTCCGGTCGGTCCGGGGTCCGTTCACCTTCCAGATACGGCACGACCACGACACCGCCGGCGCCGGGCGGAGCCGAG